>NZ_DJTK01000070.1:36869-44525 GCF_002438225.1 Pseudomonas sp. UBA6310
AATTGCCGGCGTTTTTTATTGGTCCGTTTTTTCCGCAACGCCTTTCACAATCCCCAGCGCACACGCAGGGCCTGCGCATAATCCTGCCACTCACGTAACAGCGACTGTTGTTCCGGGCTGGCGCTGGCCTGCAACTCGTGCAGTGCCTGGTCGAACGCCGGCAGCGTATTAGGTGCGCCGAACTCGGGTGCGCTCAGCCGGGCCCGACAGAACTCCGCCCAGCGCTGTTGTTCTTCGCCGGACAAGGTTTCGGCAAAGTTGCGCGCGCGATAGCGGAACAACAATTCGGGCAGCCGCGGGTCGTCGAACGGCCAGTTTTCCCCCGCCAGCAGCTGCGGATCGGCGCGACGCACGCGTTCGCACAACTGGCGGTCGCGATCGCCAATGAAACCGTCATAGAGCATCTGTTCGGGATCGTCGCAGGACGGGAACGACTCCTCCGCATACACCAGCGGCAGCTTGTCACGCCACAGCGACTGCTGCTCGCGCAGCTGCGCGGCGCGCGCCATGCAGGCCTCGAGGTCCACACCGAGGCGCTCGCGGTCGCTGTCGCGCAGGACCTTGAGCGGCGCCAGCACCGGGCACTTGTTGACGTGCACCAGCTTCAGCGGAACCGGCGACTCGCCCTCGGCCAACTGATCGCGACGCCGATAGAGGCGCTGGCGCAGGGCCTCGCCGTCGAGTTCGAGCAGCGGCAGGTGGTCGGCCTGCAGGTCGCAGACGATCAGTGCATTGCGGTTCTTCGGATGCCAGGCCAATGGCAGCACGACGGCCAGGTAGCTGCGTTCCGCGGCGAAGCGCCCCGAGACATGTACCAGCGGCTGCAACAGCTGGATCTGTTCGTGCACGCGCTGCTTGCTGCGCAACTGGTAGAGGAAGTCGTAGAGCTTCGGCTGGCGCTCGCGGATCAGCCGCGCCAGGGCGATGGTCGCGCGCACGTCGGCCAGCGCGTCGTGGGCCTGGCCATGGTCGATGCCGTTGGCGGCGGTCAGCCGTTCGAGCTTGAGCGTCACCCGGCCGTCCTCCCGCGGCCATTGGATGCCTTCGGGACGCAACGCGTAGGCGGTGCGCACCAGATCGATCAGGTCCCAGCGGCTGTTGCCACCCTGCCACTCACGGGCATAAGGGTCGAAGAAATTGCGGTAAAGGCCGTTGCGCGTGACCTCGTCGTCGAAGCGCAGGCTGTTGTAGCCGGCGACGCAGGTTCCGGGGAGCGAGAGCTCGCGGTGCAGACGGGTGATGAACTCGGCTTCGCCCAGACCCTTTTCCCGCAACACCGACGGCGTGATTCCGGTGATCAGGCACGCCGCAGGATGCGGCAAGATGTCTTCGCTGGGGCGGCAGTAAAGATTCAGCGGTTCGTCGATCTCCACCAGCGCTTCGTCGGTGCGGATGCCGGCCACCTGCAGCGGGCGGTCCCGGCGCGTGTCGATGCCAGTGGTTTCGTAGTCGTACCAGAAGATGCTGGAGCTCACGGAGTCTTCCTTGTGGGGGGCGCGTCGCGAGTCTAGCACCGCCGCGCCAGAGCCTCGCCGTTGCGTCATGCTTGCCGGGCACCACGCCGGGTCGCTAGCATGCCCCAGCCTCTCCGCCCTGGTTCACCGATGCCCTCGACCGCCGTCCGCTACGCCCCTCCGGCACCGCCTGCCGCGCCCCTGGATACCCGGCTGCGCATCGAGACGCCCGAAGGCATCGACCTTATCCTGCGCCCCGCCAGCCTGGTGCCACGCGCCCTGGCCTTCACCATCGACCTCGCCATCCGCGGGCTGATCCTCGGCGTGATGTTCGTCCTGCTGTTCACCCTCGGCCAGTTCGGCATGGGCCTTGGGGCGATCCTGGTGTTCCTCGTCACCTGGTGGTACATGGTTCTTTTCGAGGTACTCAACCAGGGCCGCTCGCCGGGCAAGCAGATCATCGGCCTGCGCGTGGTCCACGACGATGGCACCCCGGTTGGCTGGGGTGCCTCGCTGACCCGCAACCTGTTGCGTTTCGCCGATATCCTGCCGTTCGGCTATACCCTCGGCATCCTCAGTTGCCTGAACAGCCGGGGCTTCAAGCGCCTCGGCGACATCGCCGCCGGCACCCTGGTGATCTACCGCGAACGCCCCGCCGAACGCCCGCCACTGACCGCTGCCGAACCGCTGCGTGCGCCCTTCGCGATGAGCCTGGAAGAACAGCGCGCGCTGCTGGAGTTCGCCGAACGCCAGGGCGGCCTGTCCGCGGCCCGACGCGCGGAGCTGGCGGCGATCCTCGCCGAACCGCTCGACGTGTCGCCGGAACAGGCCGAGGCGCGGATCAACGGCATCGCCCACGGCCTGTTGGGTTCGGCATGAAGCAGAGCCTGTTCGAAAACCGCTACCAGGCCGAATGGCAGCGCTTCGCCGCCGGGCTCGACGCGCTCGAGCGCGGCAAGGCCTCGCGCGAGGACTGCCAGGGTTTCGCCGCCGCCTACCGGCAGCTCTGCCAGCAGCTCGCCCTGGCCCAGGCCCGCGGCTACAGCCCGCACCTGATCGAGCAGCTGCAACAGCTGGCGATGCGTGGGCACCAGCAGTTCTATCGCCACCGCAGCCAACTCGGCGCCCGCCTGCTGGGTTTTCTGTTCGGCGGATTCCCGCGCCTGGTGCGTGCCGAGTGGCGCAGCGTGGCGCTGGCCTTCGGGCTGTTCTTCGGCAGCCTGATCGGCATGGGCCTGCTGACCTATTTCTATCCCGAGCTGATCTACAGCCTGATGGACCCGGACCAGGTGCAGAACATGGAGTCGATGTACGACCCGGACGCGCACCGCCTGGGCCGCTTCGGCGAACGAGGCTCCAGCGACGACTGGGCGATGTTCGGGTTCTACATCATGAACAACATCGGCATCGCCTTTCAGACGTTCGCCAGCGGCCTGCTGCTCGGCCTCGGCAGCCTGTTCTTCCTGCTCTTCAACGGGCTGACCATCGGCGCGGTGGCCGGGCACCTGACCGAGATCGGCTATATCCACACCTTCTGGTCATTCGTCATCGGCCACGGCGCCTTCGAGCTGACCGCCATCGCCTTCTCCGGCGCCGCCGGGCTCAAACTCGGCTGGGCGCTGCTGGCGCCGGGCCGGCTGACCCGCGGCGAAGCGCTGCGCCAGGCCGCCCGCACCAGCGTGCAACTGGTCGGCGGGGTGATCCTGTTCCTGCTGATCGCGGCGTTCATCGAGGCCTACTGGTCGTCGATGACCTACACCACGCCGACCGTCAAATACACGGTCGGCGCCGCGCTCTGGGCGCTGGTGCTCGCCTATTTCCTGCTGGTCGGACGCCGCCATGCGCCTGACTGACGCCAGCGTAGCGATCCGTCCGCGCAGCGCCTGGGAGGCGCTGGACCTCGGCGTGCTGCTGGCGCGCCGCCACGCCGGCCTGCTGATGGCCAGCTGGGCGCTGATCAGCCTGCCGGTGCTGGCGCTGCTCACGCTGCTGCTGTGGGAGTACCCGAGCTGGGCGATGTTCGCCTTCTGGCTGCTCAAGCCGGCGTTCGAGCGCCTGCCCCTGTACATCCTCTCGCGCGCCTTATTCGGCGACACGCCAAGCCTCGGCCAGGCGCTGCGCGCCTTCCCGCGCCTGCTCAAGCCGCAACTGATCGCCAGCCTGACCTGGCGCCGGCTGAGCCCGACGCGCAGCTTCGACCTGCCGGTGCTGCAACTCGAAGGGCTTTCCGGCGCCGCGCGCAATCAGCGCCTGGTGGTCCTCGGCCAGCGCGATACCGGCGCGGCGAGCTGGCTGACCATCGTCGGCGTTCACCTGGAAATGGCCCTCTGGCTCGGCCTGGTCACCGCCCTCTATATGTTGTTGCCGCAACAGATGAGCATCGACCTCGACTGGCAGAAGCTGATCTCCCCCGACGCCGGGAACTGGCTGTGGCTCGATCACCTGTCCAACCTGCTCTACGCGCTGGCGCTGATCGTCTGGGAGCCGGTGTACGTCGCCTGCGGCTTCAGCCTCTACCTGAACCGCCGCACGGCGCTGGAAGCCTGGGACATCGAGCTGGTATTCCGCCGCATTCGCCAGCGGCTCGGCGGCGTCGCCTACGCGCTGCTGATCGGCCTGGGCCTGCTGCTGGTGCAGCCAGTGGAACGCAGCTGGGCGCAAGACGCACCCGCGGCCATCTGCCCGCTGCCGGAGGCCGACCCGCTGGGGCCGGACGCCGATCGTCTGCAGCAACAGACGCTGACCAGCAAGGCCAGTCGCGAGGCAATCGGCCAGTTGCTCGATTCGCCGCCCTTCGAGAATCGCCAGACCGTCACCCGCTGGCGCTTTGGCGACGACCCGCAGAAGGACGCCGACCGCGGCGACGTCGAGTCGCTCGGGCAGTTGCTCAGGGGCCTGTTCCACCTCGCGGAGTTCTGGAAGCGCATCGACGGCATCGCGCTGTTCTTGGAGGTGCTGCTGTGGGCCGCGCTGTTCGGGCTGATCGGCCTGCTGCTGTGGCGCTACCGCGAATGGCTGACGCTGTTCGCCACGGGGCGGGAAAAACGACAACGCGTCGCGCAGGAGCGCCCGGCCGTGCTGTTCGGCCTGCAGGTGACGCCAGAAAGCCTGCCCGACGACGTCGCCGGCAGCGTGGAACGCCTCTGGGACGAACAGCCGCGTGAAGCCTTGGGCCTGCTCTACCGCGCGCTGCTCAGCCGCCTGCTGGGCGAGTTCCGCCTGCCGCTGAAAAGCGCGCACACAGAGGGTGAAGTGCTGCAACTGGTCGAGGAACTCTATCAGGACGACCTCAGCGCCTACGCGAGCCGCCTGACCCGCCATTGGCAGAACCTCGCCTACGGCCACCGGCCCCCGCCGCCCGCCAGCCGCGACGAGCTGTGCCAGGGCTGGCGGCAGCTTTTCGGGCCCGGAGTGCCGAGATGAAACGGCGCCCGCTGTTCTACCTCATCTCGGCGACCGTACTGGTGCTTGGCCTGCTGGCCATCTACCTGCTCGGGCGGGTCACGCCTTACCAGGAAGAAGTCAAACAGGGGCCAGCTCCGGAAGTCGCCGCCAATCCCTACCTCGCCGCAGAAAATTTCCTTCGCGGGCGTGGCCTGCAGGTACAGCGCGCCGATGGCCTGGAACGGCTGGCGGACCTGCCCAGCGTCGGGCAGACCCTGCTGCTGCTCGGCGAGCGCGACCGCATCACGCCGCGGCAGAACGAACGGCTGCTGGAATGGGCGGCCAGGGGCGGACACCTGCTGGTGGTCGCCGAGCGCCTGTACGACGAGGACAAGGGTGAGAGCGGCGACCTGCTGCTAGATCGCCTGGGTATCCAGCAACTGCGCAGCAAGGACCTGGAGAAGCCCGCCGAGAACGCCGCGCCCGATGAGGCCGAGCCCGAGCAGGAAGCGGAATCCGAAGACGCCGATGCCTATCCGGAGCTGACCAAGCTCTACCTGGAGAACGAAGAGGCGCCGGCCTACATCGGCTTCGACACCGACTTCCACCTGTACGACTCGCAGAACCGCGCCCACGCCTGGGCCAACAGCGCCCGGACCACGCACCTGCTGCAACTGCAGTACGGCGAAGGCCTGATCAGCGTGGTCACCGACGCCTGGATCTGGCAGAACGGCAAGATCGGCGAGTACGACAACACCTGGCTGCTCTGGTACCTGACCCAGGACAGCGCCGTCACCCTGCTCTACCGCGCCGATCGTGACAACCTCGCCAGCCTGCTCGGCAGGTATTTCCCGGAGGCGCTGGCCGCCCTCGCGCTGCTGCTCGCTCTGGGCCTCTGGCACGTCGGCCAGCGCAGCGGCCCGCTGCAGCCGCTGCCCGCGCCATCGCGCCGGCAATTGCAGGAGCACCTGCGCGGCAGTGCCGATTTCCTGCTCCGACGCAGCGGCCAGCGCACCCTGCTGCAGGACTTGCAACAGGATATCCAGCGCCGCGCGCGCCGCCGTCATCCCGGCTTCGAACGTCTCGGCGTCGCCGAACAGTGGCAGACGCTCGGCCGACTCAGTCGCCTGCCGCCTGGCCACGTCAGCCAGGCGATGCGTCCGGTGCCGGACAAACGTCTCTCCGCCGCCGATTTCACCCGCCAGGTAGCCCACCTGCAAACCCTCAGGAATGCCCTATGAGCGATCAGGAACAACCCAGCGCAACGCCCGCCGCCAGCGGCTCCAGCCCTGAAGTGCAGCGCCAGCGCGCGATCCAGCTGGCCCAGGCGCTGCGCCACGAACTGCAGAAGGCCGTGATCGGCCAGCGCGAGGTGATCGACGACGTGCTCACCGCGCTGATCGCCGGCGGCCACGTGCTCGTCGAGGGCGTTCCCGGCCTCGGCAAGACCCTGTTGGTGCGGGCGCTGGCGCGCTGTTTCGGCGGCGAATTCTCGCGCATCCAGTTCACCCCCGACCTGATGCCCAGCGACGTCACCGGCCACGCCGTCTACGACCTCGCCAGCGAGCAGTTCAAGTTGCGCAAGGGCCCGGTGTTCACCCACCTGCTGCTGGCCGACGAGATCAACCGCGCCCCCGCCAAGACCCAGGCGGCGCTGCTGGAAGTCATGCAGGAACGCCAGGTGACCCTCGAAGGCCGGGCGCTGCCGGTGCCGCAGCCGTTCATGGTGCTGGCCACGCAGAACCCGATCGAGCAGGAAGGCACCTATCCGCTGCCCGAGGCGGAGCTGGATCGCTTCATGCTCAAGCTGCGCATGGATTATCCGGATGCCGGCGAAGAGCTGGAGATGGTCCGCCAGGTGACCCGCTCGGCCCGCGCCGACATGCTCGAGGTCACGCCATTGCGCACCCTGCTGCAAGCCAAGGACGTGCTCGCGCTGCAGAAGATCGCCAGCGATCTGCCGCTCGACGAGCAGGTGCTCGATTACGCCGTGCGCCTGGGCCGCGCCACCCGCAACTGGCCGGGCCTGAGCCTCGGCGCCGGGCCGCGCGCCTCGCTCGCGCTGGTGCGCGGCGCGCGAGCCCGTGCGCTGCTGCGCGGCGGCGAGTTCGTCATTCCGGACGATGTGAAGGGCTGCGCCCTGGCCGTGCTGCGCCACCGCGTGCGGCTGTCGCCGGAGCTGGAGATCGAAGGGCTGTCGGTCGACCAGGTCCTCCTGCAACTGCTCGAACAGGTTCCGGCCCCGCGCCTATGAGCACCTCACGATGAAACCTTCGCGCAGGCTGCTGGCGCTCGTCGCCACGCTCTTCGCCGCCGCCCTGCTGCTCGGCGCGCTGGATGCGCTTGGCGTGGCCGTGCCGGCGCCGCTGCATCGGCTCTGGTGGGGCGCGTTGCTGGCGCTGTGCGCCTTCGCCGCGGTCGATGCCTGGCGCCTGCGCCGCATCCCTTCGCCGCGCCTGCAACGGCGCCTGCCGGGCAACCTGCCGCTGGGCCGCAGCGAGGAAGTACGCCTGGAACTGGCAAACGATCATGCGCGGCCGCTGCGGGTCGAGGTCTTCGATCACGTGCCGGACGGACTGGCCTTCGAGGCGCTGCCGCAGACCGTCGAGCTGCGCCCGGGCGAAATCAGCTCATTCGGCTATCGCCTGCGCCCACGGGTACGCGGGCATTTCAGCTTCGTCCGCTGCGAGCTCGGCGTGCCCAGCCCGCTCGGCCTGTGGCGCGCCCGGCGCCTGCTGGCGCTACCCGGCGAGACCCGCGTCTACCCGGATTTCGCCCGCCTGTACGGCGCCCAGCTGATGGCGGTGGACGACTGGCT
>NZ_DJTK01000009.1:0-17111 GCF_002438225.1 Pseudomonas sp. UBA6310
CTGGTCGATCTGTGCGGCGGTCGTGAGGTGCTGGACCTGGCCCAGGCCTGTCTGGTCGAGGCGCCGGATGACGTCCATCTGGCGCTGGACGAGCTGATCGCCATCGCCGACAGCCTGAGCCTGCGCTACACGGAGCTGCCCCTGTATTTCGATCTGGGTGAGCTGCGCGGTTACCACTATCACACCGGCGTGGTGTTCGCCGCCTTCGTCCCCGGGCTCGGTCATTCGATCGCCCAGGGTGGCCGCTACGACGACATCGGTGCCGATTTCGGGCGCGCGCGTCCGGCCACCGGCTTCTCCACCGACCTGAAGAGCCTGGTCACCCTCGGTGACATGCGGCTGGGCGAGCCGCTGTCCGGTATCTGGGCACCGGACAGCCATGACCTGCCCTTGTGGCAGGCCATCCAGCGCCTTCGCCAGGAGGGCCAGCGCGTCGTCCAGGCGTTGCCGGGGCAGGCCGATGCCGCGGCGCGGGAGGCGAGCTGCGATCGCCAACTGCTGTTGCGCGACGGTCGCTGGCAGGTCGTGGCACTGAATTCCTGAGTTTTCCCGCCGGCCGTGCCGGCACCGAGCTTCCGCAAAGAGGACAACTGTTATGGGTAAGAATGTCGTCGTCCTGGGCACCCAGTGGGGTGATGAGGGCAAAGGCAAGATCGTCGATCTGCTGACCGACGAAGCGGCCGCCGTAGTGCGTTACCAGGGCGGCCACAATGCCGGCCATACCCTGGTGATCGACGGTGAGAAAACCGTTCTGCACCTGATCCCCTCGGGCATCCTGCGCGAGAACGTGCAGTGCCTGATCGGCAATGGCGTGGTCGTCGCACCCGATGCGCTGATGCGCGAGATCATCAAGCTCGAAGAAAAAGGCGTGCCGGTGCGCGAGCGCCTGCGCATCAGCCCGTCCTGCACGCTGATCCTGCCCTACCACGTGGCGCTGGATCAGGCCCGCGAAAAGGCCCGTGGCGATGCCAAGATCGGCACCACCGGGCGTGGCATCGGTCCGGCCTATGAAGACAAGGTGGCGCGTCGCGGCCTGCGCATCGGCGACCTGTTCCACCGTGAACGTTTCGCCGCCAAGCTCGGCGAGCTGCTGGACTTCCACAACTTCGTCCTGCAGCACTACTACAAGGAACCGGCGGTCGATTTCCAGAAGACCCTGGACGAGGCGCTTGGCTATGCCGACGTGCTCAAGCCGATGATCACCGACGTCGCCGCGCGCCTGCACGAGCTGCGTCGCGAGAACGCGCACATCATGTTCGAAGGCGCGCAGGGTTCGCTGCTCGACATCGACCACGGTACCTATCCGTTCGTCACCAGTTCCAGCACTACCGCCGGCGGCACCGCCACGGGTTCGGGTTTCGGTCCGCTGTACCTGGACTACATCCTCGGCATCACCAAGGCCTACACCACCCGTGTCGGCTCCGGGCCGTTCCCCACCGAGCTGTTCGATGAAACCGGCGCGTTCCTCGCCAAGCGTGGCCATGAGTTCGGCTCCACCACCGGTCGTGCGCGTCGCTGCGGCTGGTTCGATGCGGTGATCCTGCGTCGCGCCATCGAGATCAACAGCATTTCCGGCCTCTGCCTGACCAAGCTCGACGTGCTCGACGGCCTGGAAACCATCCGCATCTGCGTGGGCTACAAGGACGAGAACGGCGACGTGCTGGTCGACGCTCCGACCGACGCTGACAGCTACATCGGCCTGCAGCCGGTGTACGAGGACATGCCCGGCTGGAGCCAATCCACCGTCGGCGCGAAGAGCCTCGACGAGCTTCCGGCCAATGCGCGCGCCTACATCAAGCGCATCGAGGAGCTGGTCGGCGCACCGATCGACATCATCTCCACCGGTCCGGATCGCAACGAAACCATCGTTCTTCGTCACCCGTACTCCTGAGTCCGTTGAGCGTACGAAGGGCCGCCTGGAGCGGCCCTTTTCGTTGGTGAACGAAATGTCGCCTTTCGCGGCATGCCGATTGCTGAAGGGTTAAACAAATCCTGGTAGTCGCCGTTAACGGGTAACGGTCGTTAAGGAGTGTCGTCGTGTCAGCCATCCTGTCTCTGCTGCGAAGCCGTCTATTGCGGCCCGCGTTCATCGCCTTGGGCATCGCGTTGCTGGTTCAGGTGCTGGTGGCCGTTGCCCTGACTCGGGGCACGGTGAGTGCCCTAACGGAGAAACTCGCTTCACGTTTGGGCGAGGACACGCAGAAGCTGTCCGCCGAACTGGAGCAGGCGGGGCAGGAGGTTTCTTCCGGGCTCAGCGGTTTGTCCGAGCAGACCCGTCAGCGCCTGTCGGCGTCGCTCAGCGAGCGGCTCAAACAGGAGCAGGCCCAGCTGCGCGGCAGCCTGGAGGCGAACCTCAAGGATTCCGCCAATGATCTTGCCCAGTTGCTTGCCGCCGTCGCCCCCAAGGCGATGTGGGACAACGACGGGCCGGCGCTGTCCGAGTTCGCCCGCCGCGCGCAGCGCAATCCGAACGTGCTGTTCGTGGTCTACGACGACGCCAAGGGTGAGCACCTGACGCGTTACCTGAACCGGCAGAACCCCTTGATCATGGCGCTGCTGGAGCGCGGCACCGGCGAGCGCGCGCTGGACAAGGTGCTGGACGCTGCCGCCAACGACCCCTCGGTGCACCTGGTCGAGGCATCGATCAATCCCAATGGCGTGGAGATCGGCAAGGTCCGCCTCGGCGTCTCCACGGCGTCCATCGAAGCCCAGCTGCAGGCGCTCGATCAGCGCTTCAGCGCACTGATCGCCAGCGGCGGCCAGCTGGTGGGCGAAAGCCTGGCGGGCGCCGCCACCGACAGCACGGCGGCGCTGACGGCTCGCCTGCAATCGGCCCGCGCGGCGGCGGACAACATGAATGCCGGTACGCGCAAGACCGTCGACGAGGCGGCCGGCGAGCTGCGCTGGCGCATCGGCCTCGCGCTGGTGCTGGTTGGCCTCGGTGTATTGCTGGTGCTTGCCGTGGTGCTGGGGCGTCGCGTGGTCAACCGGTTGCGGTTGCTGGTGGCGGCGCTCAATGACCTGGCCGCAGGCGAGGGCGACCTCACTCGCCGGGTGAAGCTGGACAGTCGCGACGAGCTCGGCGAGATGGCCGATGCGGTCAACCGGTTCATCGACAAACTGCAGCCGATCATCCGCAAGGCCGGCGACGTGGCCGTGCAGACCGGTACGGAAATCCAGGCGCTGGCCTCGCGCAGCCATGCGGCGGAAGCCGCGGCTGGGCGGCAGATGAACGAGGTCGCCGGCAGTCTCGAGGCGCTGGCCAGCATGACCGCCGAAGCCCAGGCGGAGAGCCGCACCATGCAGGAGGCCTTGCAGCGGGTCGGCGATATCCGGCGCGCGACGGAGGATAACGAGGCGATCGCCAAACGCGTCGGCGGGCTCATCGGCGCGCTGGAAGAGCGCGTGCAGAACGGCTCCGAAGTGATCCAGCGCCTGGCGCTGCAGAGCGAGCAGATCGAAGTGGTGCTGTCGGTGATTCACGGGATCGCCGAGCAGACCAATCTCCTGGCGCTCAACGCGGCCATCGAGGCGGCCCGCGCCGGGGAGAGCGGACGTGGTTTTGCGGTGGTCGCCGACGAGGTGCGCGCGCTGGCGAGCAAGACCCAGCAGTCGACAGGCGATATCCAGGCGCACATCGGTGCGTTGCAGAAAGGCGCAAAGGAAGCGGTCGCGGCGATCTCCCAGGCCCAGGAGCGCGCCAGCGAAGGCTTGCAGGCCCTGCGCGACAGCGAACGGTTGCAGGAGGAAGTTCAGCGCGCGGTGGCCAGCGTGCACGGCGCCGTGGAGGCGGCGGCCCAGGCTGCGAAGCATCAGGCGGAGGGGGCGAACACCGTTCGCGGCAGGGTCGACGTGATCCACGCCGAAGCCCGGCTGTCCGCCGATGCGGTGGCGGAGACCGCACAAAGCGGCCGGGTGCTCGACGGTCTGGCGGCGCAGCTCAAGGCGAGCCTCGGGCAATTCAAGGCGTAGCGTTCAGCAGGCTGGAAGAAGCCGGGCCATGCGCCCGGCTTTTTTCATGTCGGCGCCTGTCGGATTTTTATCGCAGAAACGAAAAACCGAGCCATTCGGCTCGGTTCGTCTGAAGAGTGGTGCCCAGGAGAAGACTCGAACTTCCACGATGTTGCCATCGCTAGGACCTGAACCTAGTGCGTCTACCAATTCCGCCACCTGGGCACATTGCGACGATCGCTCGCCGGCTTTTTGGCAACTTTCGTCGGCGAACCGACCGGATATTGCCTTCCGCTTAAACGACAAACCGAGCCTCGCGGCTCGGTTTATCTGAAGAGTGGTGCCCAGGAGAAGACTCGAACTTCCACGGTGTTGCCACCGCTAGGACCTGAACCTAGTGCGTCTACCAATTCCGCCACCTGGGCACTGGATGCGATGATTACTCATCGACTTCCGTGTTACAACGTCTGTGCAACGCTGTGGGCGCGAAATATACGGACGATGTTTTCCCTTGTAAACCCCTGACGGCGAAAAAAATAATTGTCCGCCCAAAGCTGCCCGCCAGGTGGATTTCGCGCTTCAATAGGCATATGAGCGAGACAACAGAATCAACAGACAAGGTGACCTTTCCCTGATGGCCGACTGGCAATCCCTCGATCCCGAGGCCGCCCGCGAGGCGGAAAAATACGAAAACCCCATCCCCAGCCGCGAGCTGATCCTCCAGCGCCTCGACGAGCGTGGCGCTCCCGCCAGCCGCGAGCAGCTGGTCGAGGAGTTCGGGCTGACCACCGAAGATCAACTGGAGGCCCTGCGCCGCCGGTTGCGCGCGATGGAGCGCGATGGGCAGCTTATCTATACGCGCCGTGGCACCTACGCCCCGGTGGACAAGCTCGACCTGATCTGCGGCCGCGTCAGCGGGCACCGCGACGGCTTCGGCTTCCTGGTTCCCGATGATGGCAGCGACGACCTGTTCCTCAGTCCGGCGCAGATGCGCCTGGTGTTCGACGGCGATCGCGCCCTGGCGCGCGTCTCCGGGCTGGATCGGCGTGGCCGTCGCGAAGGCGCGATCGTCGAGGTGATCTCCCGCGGTCACGAGCGGATCGTCGGGCGTTACTACGAAGAGAGCGGCATCGGTTTCGTGATTCCGGACAACCCGAAGATCCAGCAGGAAGTGCTGATCAGTCCCGGGCGCACTTCCGGCGCGAAGATCGGCCAGTTCGTCGAGGTGGAAATCACCCACTGGCCGACGCCGCGCTTCCAGCCGCAGGGCGATATCGTCGAAGTGGTCGGCAACTACATGGCGCCGGGCATGGAGATCGACGTGGCGCTGCGTAGCTACGACATTCCCCATGTGTGGCCGGCAGCCGTCGAGAAGGAAGCCGCGCGGCTGAAGCCGGAAGTGGAGGAGAAGGACAAGGAGAAGCGCGTCGACCTGCGCCACCTGCCTTTCGTCACCATCGATGGCGAAGACGCCCGCGACTTCGACGACGCCGTTTACTGCGAGAAGAACGGCAGTAACTGGCGGCTGTTCTCCGGTGGCTGGAAGCTCTACGTGGCGATCGCCGACGTGTCGCACTACGTTAAGGTCGGCTCGGCGCTGGATGAGGAAGCGACCAATCGCGGCAACTCGGTGTACTTCCCCGAGCGCGTGGTGCCGATGCTTCCCGAGGTGCTTTCCAATGGCCTCTGCTCGCTGAACCCGCATGTCGACCGCCTGGCGCTGGTGTGCGAGATGACCATCTCCAAGACCGGCAAGCTGACCGACTACCAGTTCTGCGAGGCGGTTATCCACTCCCATGCACGGCTGACCTACAACAAGGTCAGCGCCATGCTCGAGCAGCCCAAGAGCAGCGAGGGCAAGGCCCTGCGCAGCGAGTACAGCGAAGTGCTGCCGCACCTCAAGCAGCTGTATTCGCTCTACCAGGTTCTTCTCGAGGCCCGTCACAGCCGCGGCGCGATCGATTTCGAGACCCAGGAGACGCGGATCATCTTCGGCTCCGGGCGGAAGATTGCCGAAATCCGTCCGACCCAGCGTAACGATGCGCACAAGCTGATCGAGGAATGCATGCTGGCGGCCAACGTCGCCACCGCCGAGTTTCTCAAGAAGCACGAAATCCCGGCCCTCTACCGGGTGCACGACGGCCCGCCGCCGGAGCGCCTGGAGAAGCTTCGTGCATTCCTCGGCGAGCTGGGGCTGACGCTGCATCGCGGCAAGGAAGGCCCGTCGCCGAAGGATTACCAGGCGCTGCTGCAGACGATCCAGGACCGCCCGGACTTCCACCTGATCCAGACCGTGATGCTGCGCTCGTTGAGCCAGGCGGTGTACAGCGCCGACAATCACGGCCACTTCGGCCTGAATTACGAGGCCTACACGCACTTCACCTCGCCGATCCGCCGCTATCCGGACCTGCTCACCCACCGCGCGATCCGCAGCGTGATCCGCTCCAAGCGCGATACGCCGCACGTCAAGCGCGTCGGCGCGGCCGTGATGCCGAAGGCGCGAATCTATCCCTACGACGAGCAGGCGCTGGAACAGCTCGGCGAGCAGTGCTCGCTGACCGAGCGGCGCGCCGACGAGGCGACCCGCGACGTGGTGAACTGGCTCAAGTGCGAGTTCATGAAGGATCGCGTCGGCGAGAGCTTCGCCGGGGTGATCACCGCGGTGACCGGTTTCGGCATCTTCGTCGAGCTGAAGGATATCTACGTCGAAGGCCTGGTACACGTGACCGCGCTGCCCGGCGATTACTACCACTTCGATGCCGTGCACCATCGGCTGGCCGGTGAGAAGACCGGGCGCAGCTTCCGCCTCGGCGACAGCGTCGAGGTGCGGGTGATGCGTGTCGACCTGGACGAGCGCAAGATCGATTTCGAGCTGGCCGAGAAGCAGCTGGAAAAGCCGATCGGACGCAAGAACCGCACGGGCGAGAAGCCTTCCACTGGCGGTGGACGCGGCAAGTCGGGTGACGCGACGAAGTCGTCTTCGGCTTCCGGTACGTCCGCGCCGCGACGCAGCTCGAAGGGCGCCGACGCGGCCGGGGGCGATGACGCCATCGGCAACACCGACGTGAACAAGAGTCGCGCCCTCAAGCAGGCGCTGCTTTCCGAGGCCAAGAGTGGCAAGTCGGGCAAGCAGGCTGCGTCCGGCGGCCAGGCGGCGGGCAAGTCCACGCGTCATCGCAAGGGGCCGCCCAAGGCGGCCGCGGGAGACGCGCCGCGCAAGCGTAAGGCCAAGTCATGAGCGAGCTGGAAAAAGTCTACGGCGTGCACGCCGTAGAGGCTTTGCTGCGCCACCATCCCAAGCGGGTCAAGCAGCTCTGGCTGGCCGAGGGGCGCCAGGACCCGCGCGTGCAGACGCTGGTCGAGCTGGCCAGGCAGGCGCGCGTAAGCACCGGGACCCGTGATCGTCGCGAACTGGACGAGTGGGCCGAGGGCGTGCACCAGGGCGTCGTCGCCGAGGTCAGCCCCAGCCAGGTCTGGGGCGAGAACATGCTCGAGGAATTGCTCGAGCGCGCCGAAGGCCCGCCGCTGTTGCTGGTACTGGACGGCGTCACCGATCCGCACAACCTGGGTGCTTGCCTGCGTACCGCGGATGCCGCCGGGGTGCTGGCGGTGATCGTGCCCAAGGACAAATCCGCGACGCTCAACGCCACCGTGCGCAAGGTGGCCTGCGGCGCCGCCGAGGTGATCCCGCTGGTGGCGGTGACCAACCTCGCACGCACGCTGGAGAAGTTGCAGCAGCGCGGCTTGTGGATCGTCGGTACTGCCGGCGAGGCGGATCAGGACATCTACGCGCTCGACATGAGCGGGCCGACGGTGCTGATCATGGGCGCCGAAGGCAAGGGCATGCGTCGCCTGACTCGCGAGCACTGCGACTACCTGGCGCGTCTGCCGATGTCCGGCAGTGTCAGCAGCCTCAACGTATCCGTGGCAACCGGCGTCTGCCTGTTCGAGGCCGTGCGCCAGCGCCGCAGCAAGCTACCGGGCTAAGCCCCAAGAACGTTCTGTCCCGTCGCGCCACGCTCGACGGGCAGCCTCCCGAGGCGCCGAACCTTTACCTGCGAACGACATTCGAAGCGTGGGTGAGGAAAGCCCAGAGGCCTATCGGAGGTCAGTAATGCAGTGTCCTGATTTCGAGAGCTTGTTCAGGCTTTCGCCCAATGCCTATCTGTTGTTGAGCTCCGAGCTGATCATCCTCGACGCCAGCCATGCCTACCTGAGGACTACCGGGCGCAGCCGCGCCGAACTGCTTGGTCAGCGCATCGACGAGGCGTTTCCGCCCGATCCGCTGCAGCCTGAAAGTACGGCCATCGCCGACCTGATGGCTTCGTTCCAGCGCGTCCTAAGCCGCAAGGCGCTCGATACCCTGCCGCTGATCCGCTACGCCATCGCGCGCGAGGGCGCCAAGGGCGTGGTTTTCGAGGACCGGTTCTGGAGCGCGACCCACACGCCGATCCTCGACGCCGCCGGCGACGTGCAGATGATTCTGCAGCACACCGTCGACGTCACCGACCTGCAGGCGATGAAGCTCGCGTTGCGCGAGTCCGCCGGCGTCCAGCCGCAGGCGCAGCGCGAAGAAGGCGTGCTGTCGCGCGCGCGGGCGATGCAGGCCGAGGGCTACCAGTTGCGCCAGCTGTTCGAGCAGGCGCCGGGATTCATCTGCTTTCTGCGCGGCGAGCAACACGTCTTCGAGCTGACCAATCCGGCCTACGAGCGGCTGGTCGGCGAGCGCGCACTGCTGGGTCGACCGCTGCGCGAGGCTCTTCCCGAACTGCATGAGCAGGGCTTCTTCGAGCTGCTCGATCATGTCTACCAAAGCGGTCAGGCGTACGTCGGCAAGAAGAGTCGTGTGCAGCTGCAGCGCCAGCCCGGTGTGCTGGACGAGTTATACGTCGACTTCATCCTGCAGCCGATCACCGAGTCTGACGGCACGGTGTCGGGGATTTTCGTCCAGGGCAGCGACGTCAGCGAGCAGAAGCGTAGCGAGGACGAGCTGGCCGGCTATCGCCAGCACCTCGAGGAGCTGGTGGCGGCGCGTACCGCCGAGCTGGAGAAGAGCGAAGCCGAGCGCCGGCAGGCGGAAGAGGAGCTGCTGCAGGTGCGCAAGCTGGAGGCCATAGGCCAGCTCACCGGCGGCATCGCCCATGACTTCAATAACGTGCTGCAGGTCATCGGCGGCAACCTGCAATTGCTGCGCCGCTCGCTTGGTGATGACGCCACCAGCCTGCGCCGCCTCGAATCGGCGGTCGCCGGCGTGGAGAAGGGCGCGCGCCTGGCCTCGCAGTTGTTGGCGTTCGCCCGTCGTCAACCCCTGATGCCCAGGACGCTGGACGTGGGCGACCTATTGCAGCGCATGAACGAGCTGCTGCAGCGCTCGCTGGGCGAGGGCACGTCCATCCAGCTCGAGATCGACGACGGACTCTGGTCGACGTTCGCCGACGTCGGGAATCTCGAGGCGGTGCTGCTCAATCTGGTGATCAACGCGCGCGACGCGATGCAGGGCAATGGCGGCGTCCTTCGCCTGCAGGTACGTAACGTCACGCTCGATCAGCGGTATGCGGACAGCCATGGCGACGTGCTCGTTGGCGACTACGTGCAGCTCAGCGTGGTCGACGAAGGCTGCGGCATGAGCCCCGAGGTGCTGGAGCGCGCCTTCGAGCCGTTCTTCACCACCAAGGGCGGGCGCGGTGGCAGCGGGCTTGGCCTGAGCATGGCCTACGGTTTCGTCAAACAGAGCGGCGGGCACATCACCCTGGCCAGCGACGAGGACGGCGGCACCGCCGTGGTCATCTATCTGCCGCGTTTCCTTGAGGAAGACGAGGCCGTAGATGCGAGCCTGCCCGACGAGTCGACGCTGCAGCCTGCCGAGCCCGCCGAGGAAACGCCGCAAACCGATGCGGCCCCGGCGTCCGGGCTGAGCATCCTTTTCGTCGAGGACGATTTCACCCTGCGCATGCTCACCGGCGAGGTGATCGAGGAACTGGGCCATCGCGTGCACGCCTGCGAGTCCGCCGAAGAGGCGCTGCAGGTGCTGCAGGGCGAGCGCTTCGACGTGCTGCTCACCGACATCGGGCTGGGCGGAATGTCCGGGCTGGAGCTGCTGCGCGCGGTTGCCCCGAACCACCCGCAGCTCAAGCTGGTGATCGCTTCCGGCTATCCGGTGGATGCGCGCGAGGAAGGCGTGCCGGCGGCGCAGGTCCTGCTCAAGCCCTACGACCTGCAGCAGGTGCGCGAGCTGCTGGCCGCGCTGGCGGGCTAGTCGACCCGGCAAGGCGGGCTGGTTAAATATTCGCCAGTTCGCCTTGCGCGGCCCATCACCCTTCACTAGAATGGCGCCCCTTGCCGAGTGGGCAGGCGTTCGCGCGCCTCCTTCCGGGCAAGGCCAAAACGAGAAATTTCACTCCTTGCCTGACCGGTTCTCCCGGCAGGCTACAACCCGTAAGGAGCATTCATGCGTCATTACGAAATCATCTTCCTGGTCCACCCGGATCAGAGCGAGCAGGTCGGCGGCATGGTCGAGCGCTATACCAAGCTCATCGAAGAAGACGGCGGCAAGATCCATCGTCTGGAAGATTGGGGCCGTCGTCAGCTGGCTTATGCCATCAACAACGTGCACAAAGCGCACTACATCATGCTCAACGTAGAGTGCAGCGGCAAAGTCCTGTCCGAACTGGAAGACAACTTCCGTTACAACGATGCCGTGATCCGTAACCTGGTCATCCGTCGCGACGAAGCCGTTACCGGCCAGTCCGAGATGCTCAAGGCCGAAGAGAACCGCAGCGAGCGCCGTGAGCGCCGCGATCGCGTTGAAAGCCCTGACGGCGCCGATGGCGACGACAGCGACAACGCTGACGAGTAATCACCGGATCTATTGAGGAGCCACTTTCATGGCACGTTTCTTCCGTCGTCGTAAATTCTGCCGTTTCACCGCTGAAGGCGTTAAAGAGATCGATTTCAAGGATCTCAACACCCTGAAAGCCTACGTTTCTGAAACCGGCAAGATCGTTCCTAGCCGTATCACCGGCACCAAGGCCAAGTATCAGCGTCAGCTGGCAACCGCTATCAAACGCGCTCGCTACCTGGCCCTGCTGCCCTACACCGACAGCCACGGCCGTTGAGACGGGCAGTCGACGCAAGCAAGGGATAGATGAGTAGGCATGCGCGCATTCGCTGATTTCGTCATGCGCGGCCGCATGCAGGCCACCCTGGTGGTGGTCGGGGCCGCGGCGTTGCCGCTGTTGTTCTGGCTGAGTGCGGCCGCGGGCAGTCTGGTACTGCTGCGGCGCGGGTTGAGCGATGCCCTGGGCATCGTCGCCTGGGCACTGTTGCCGGCGCTGGTCTGGTGGTACTTCGGCGAGCCGCGCACCCTGATGGTGTTGCTCGGTTCGCTGGGGCTGGCACTGGTGCTGCGTGGCGCTGTTTCGTGGACGCGTGTGTTGCTGGCCAGCGTGCCGCTGGGCCTGGTCTACGGCCTGGTACTGGGTGCGGTTTTCGGCGAGCCGATCGCGGCCATGGCGGGTGAGTTGCAGAAGCTCATGCCGCAGGTGCTCGATGGCGTCTACCAGCAGATGTCGGCAGACGAGCGAGTGCGCCTGGAGAGCCTGTTGGCGCCAGTGCTGACCGGGCTGATGGCTGCGTTGTTGCAGACCCTCAGCCTGCTCAGCCTGATGCTCGGGCGCTACTGGCAGGCGGCGCTGTACAACCCGGGCGGTTTCGGCAGCGAGTTTCGCGCGCTGAGGCTGCCGGTGCCGGTCACGCTGATGCTGATCGCCGGCATGCTGCTGGGCCCCAATCTGGGGGCGCAGATGGCCATGCTGACGCCGTTGTGCAGCGTGCCGCTGGCGTTCGCCGGCATCGGCCTGATGCACGGCCTGGTGGCCGGTGGCGCGTTGAGCCGGTTCTGGCTGGTTGGCCTGTACATAACGCTGCTGGTGTTCATGCAGCTGATCTATCCGTTGCTGGTGGTCTTGGCCATCGTCGACAGCTTGTTTGATTTTCGCGGACGCACGGGGCGCAAGAGCGGTCCGGATTCCGCGGACGGTGAAGGTTAAAAGTTCAAGAGGTAAGACCCAAATGGAAATCATCCTGCTGGAAAAAATCGCCAACCTGGGCAACCTGGGCGACAAGGTGAACGTCAAGGCCGGTTACGGTCGCAACTACCTGTTGCCGCAAGGCAAGGCCACTGCTGCCACCGCCGCCAACGTCGCTGCGTTCGAAGAGCGCCGCGCCGAGCTGGAAAAAGCTGCTGCCGACCGTAAGGCTTCCGCCGAAACGCGTGCTGCTCAGCTGGCCGAGCTGGAAGTCACCATCACCGCGACCGCGGGCGATGAGGGCAAACTGTTCGGCTCCATCGGTACCCACGACATCGCCGACGCACTGACCGCCTCCGGCGTCGAAGTGGCGAAGAGCGAAGTCCGTCTGCCGAACGGCACCATCCGTCAGGTCGGTGAATACGACGTGGCCGTGCACCTGCACAGCGACGTCGAAGCCACCGTCAAACTGATCGTGGTGGCCGCCTAAGTCAGGCGACCGCAGGCCCCGCATTCCGCGGGTCTGCTGACAATCGGGCACGACATTGCGCAAGCGATGCCGTGCCCGTTGTTTTTCAGGCGGCGTTAACGCCGTATCCTGTCCGAAATTTTTGCGTGATCATCGATCGCGCCGCTAAATCCATCGCTCGTCTTGAATCGCCGCCGACTCCTATGAACGACATCAGCATCCCGCAGCAATACGACCTGGAAACCGCCGCACTCAAGGTGCCGCCCCATTCCATCGAGGCCGAACAGGCCGTGCTTGGCGGCCTGATGCTGGACAACAATGCGTGGGAGCGCGTGCTCGATCAGGTCTCCGATGGCGACTTCTACCGGCATGACCACCGGCTGATCTTCCGGGCGATCTTCAAGCTGGCCGAGCGCAACTCGCCGTTCGACGTGGTGACCCTTTCCGAACAGCTGGACAAGGAAGGCCAGCTCAGCCAGGTCGGCGGCCTGGCCTATCTTGGCGAACTGGCGAAGAACACGCCGTCGGTGGCCAACATCAAGGCCTACGCGCAGATCATCCGCGAGCGCGCCACGCTGCGTCAGCTGATCGGCATCAGCACCGAGATCGCCGACAGCGCCTACTCCCCCCAGGGGCGTACGGGCGAAGAGATTCTCGACGAGGCCGAGCGGCTGATCTTCCAGATCGCCGAGGCGCGGCCGAAGACCGGCGGGCCGGTCGGCATCAACGACATCCTGGTCAAGGCCATCGATCGTATCGACTCGCTGTTCAACAACGGCGACGCGATCACCGGTCTGTCCACCGGCTTCAACGATCTGGATGCGCAGACCAGCGGCCTGCAGCCGGCCGACCTGATCATCGTTGCCGGCCGTCCGTCGATGGGCAAGACCACCTTCGCGATGAACCTGGTGGAAAACGCGCTGATGCGCAGCGACAAGGCGATCCTGGTGTTTTCCCTGGAGATGCCTTCCGAATCCATCGTGATTCGTATGCTCGCTTCCCTCGGCCGCATCGACCAGACCAAGGTGCGTGCCGGTCGCCTGGATGACGACGACTGGCCGCGCCTGACCTCGGCGGTCAACCTGCTCAACGACCGCAAGCTGTTCATCGACGACACCGCCGGCATCAGCCCGTCGGAGATGCGCGCGCGCAGCCGGCGCCTGGCGCGCGAGCATGGCGAGATCGGCCTGATCATGGTCGACTACCTGCAGCTCATGCAGATTCCCGGTTCCAGCGGTGACAGCCGGGTCAACGAGATCTCCGAAATCTCGCGTTCGCTGAAGGCCCTGGCCAAGGAATTCAACTGCCCGGTGGTCGCCCTGTCGCAGCTCAACCGCGGCCTGGAACAACGCCCGAACAAGCGCCCGATCAACTCCGACCTGCGTGAATCCGGCGCCATCGAGCAGGACGCCGACATCATCATGTTCGTCTACCGGGACGAGGTGTATCACCCGGAAACCGAGTTCAAGGGCGTCGCCGAAATCATCATCGGCAAGCAGCGTAACGGTCCCATCGGCACCACGCGGCTGGCCTTCCTCGGCAAGTACTCGCGCTTCGAGAACCTGGCGCCGGGCAGCTACCAGTTCGACGACGAGTAAGTTCGCGTCCGTCGCGGCGGTCCTCGCCGCCGATCAATGAAAACCTGCGCCGTGGCGCTACCATGGCGCTCCCGTTTTCCTTCCAGGATATCCAGCATGCGTCCGCTGTTCGCCCAGATCGACCTGGCCGCCGTTCGCCACAACCATGCCTTCGCCAAGCGCTGCGCGCCCGGTCGCCAGGCGTTCGCGGTGGTCAAGGCGAATGCCTACGGACACGGCGTGCGCGAGGTGGTCACCGCGCTGCACGACGAGGCCGACGGTTTCGCCGTGGCCAGCCTGGAGGAGGGCGCCGAGGTCCGCGCGATGCACGATGGCGCGCGCATCCTGTTGCTCGAGGGCTGCTTCGAGGCGGGCGAGTACGCCGTTGCCGCACGGCTGCGCATCGACGTGGTTGTGCAGGGCGCCGAGCAGGCCGAGGCGCTGCTCACCAGTCGCCTGCCGGCGCCGCTCAACGTCTGGCTGAAGCTGGATTCGGGCATGCACCGCCTGGGTTTCGACGCCGATGCGCTGCGCGCCTGGCATCCGCGCCTGGCCCGGGCCGATCAGGTCGCCGAACTCAACCTGATGAGCCATTTCGCCTGTTCCGACGAGCGCAACCATCCGCTCACCGAGGCGCAGCTGGAGCAGTTCCTCGGGTTGCTCGACCTGGATTTCGCCCAGCGTAGCCTGGCCAACTCGGCGGCCGTGCTGACCCTGCCGGCCGCGCACATGGACTGGATTCGCCCCGGGATCATGCTCTACGGCGCCACGCCGTTCGCCGAGCTTCCCGCCGCCGAGCTGTGGCTCAAGCCGGCGATGAGCCTGAATGCGCAGCTGATCGCGGTGCGCGACGTGGCGGCCGGTGAAAGTGTCGGCTACGGCGCTGGCTGGTTGGCTGCGAGGCCCTCGCGCATCGGCACCGTGAGCTGCGGATACGCCGATGGCTATCCGCGCAATGCGCCGGCCGGCACGCCGGCGATCATCCGCGGCCAGCGCGCGCCGCTGGCGGGGCGCGTGTGCATGGACCTGCTGATGGTCGACCTGACGGACCTGCCGGATGCCGGCGTCGGCGATGCCGTCGAGCTGTGGGGCGCGCAATTGCCGGTGGACGAGATCGCGCTGGCCTGCGGCACGGTCGGTTACGAGCTGCTGACCAAGGTCACCGCCCGCGTGCCGCGCCGCTACCGTTCCTAGGCTCCGGCGTCCGCCGGGCCCGCCGGCCACTCCTCGCCGCCACTGATGGCCGCCGCCGAGCGGCCACCGCGTTTGACGTCGTAGAGCGCCGAGTCGGCCGCCTGGTAAAGGCTGGCGAAGTGGGTGGCGTGGCGCGGATAGAACGCCACGCCGATGCTCACCGTCACCCACAGGTGATAGCTGGCGTAGGCCACCGGCTGCGAGAGCTTGTTCAACAGACGGTCGGCGATCATCTTCGCGTGGCTTTCCGCATCCGGTCCGCAGATCAGCACGGCGAATTCGTCGCCGCCCAGCCGCGCCACGCTGTCGAGGCCGCGCACGCTCTCGCGAAGGCGGGCGGCGATGGTGCGCAGCATCATGTCGCCGGCGTCGTGGCCGTGGCGGTCGTTGATCGGCTTGAAGTGATCGAGGTCGATCAGCATCAACGCGAAGCTCTCGCCGCGACGAATGGCGTTGGCCATGGCGTTGTCCACCCGCTCGATCAGATGGCGGCGATTCGGCAGCTCGGTGAGCGGATCGTGGAAGGCCGCCAGCTCCAGTTCCTGCTCGCGCTGCGACAGGCGCTGGTTGCTCGCCGCCAGCTCCGCGGTGCGCTGCTTCACCGCCCGTTGCAGCTCGGCAGCGCTGGCCTGGATCTGCGCCAGGCGTGCGGTCTTCTCGCGGTCGGCCTGCTCCAGGGCGAGCGCCTTGTCCTGCTTGAGCATCTGGATGCGGTAGGCCAGGGCGAAGGAAAACAGGATCGATTCGGCCGCCACCGCCAGGGGGAACACGTAGGCGTTCCACGCCGAGGGCTGCACCACGCCGGTGGCGCGTAGCAGCAACAGGCCGACGCTGGCGAGGATCACGCCGTAGCCGCACAGGTAGAGGTACGCCGGGAAGTAGCCCTGGCGGCCGCGCACCAGCGCTGACCAGAGCGCGCCGGGGATGCTGGTCAGCGCCAGCACGACGAACAGCCAGGCGCCGAAGCCGCGCCAGCCGAGGCCGTCGAGGATCACGGCGATCACGTAGAGCGCGCAGGACAGATCCAGCAGACGATGGGCCCAGCGCACGTGCTGGCGGGTCTGCAGCAGGTTCTGGGTGAAGCGGCAGGCGCCGAAGCCCCAGAGCGCCGGAATGCTGATGCGATCCAGCCAGAAGGGCACCGGCGAATCCGGCCAGAGGTACTGGAAGCCGTGCCCGCTCATGCTGAGGATCATCAGCAGCGCGCCGGCGGTGGTCGTCACGTACCAGAAATAGGCGGCGTCGCGCAGGCTGAGGAAGATGAACAGGTTGTACAGCAGCAGCGCCAGGATGATTCCGTAGATCACCCCGAGGTAGAGGTTTTCCTGGGCGGCGAACTGGTCGAGGTCGCCCAGTTGCCAGATTTTCAGGGGGAAGGAGTTGCCGGCCGGGTCGAAGCTGCGCAGGTAGAACGTCAGCGGCTGCTCGCCCAGCGCCGGCAGGGCGAACAGCATGCGCCGGTAGGGATGGTCGCGGCCCTCGGCGAAGCTGACCCGCTCGCCGGACTGGCGCGTGTGCCAGCCGCCGTCCTCGCCCGGCAGGTACAGCCGCAGGTCGAGCAGCGTCACCGAGCCGACCTCCAGCCACCACTGCGCCGGGGCATCGGCGCCGCGCTGCAGGCTGACCTTGATCCACCAGGGATTGCGGCTCTGGCCAACGCTGGCCCTGCCGTCGGCGGGCTGGAAGCGCGCCTGCACGGCCGGGTCGGCGAGGTCGGCGATGCTCAACTGGCCGCCGACATCTTCGAGCAGTTCGATCTGCCCGTTGAGCGTTCGTCCACTGTCATCCTGATTGATCAGTACCGGTGCCGCCTGCACCGCGCCCAGCGCGAACAGTACGGCGAGGAAGATCATTGCACGCATCCAAGCGCTCCCTGGTGGATTGGACGTCTGG
>NZ_DJTK01000013.1:0-14640 GCF_002438225.1 Pseudomonas sp. UBA6310
CAGGCGGCATCAGCAAGCAGCTTTCATAAAAACAAGGATAAGAAAATGGCTTGGGTTGGTTTCGGCATGGTGTTGGTGTTCATGGCGCTGATTCTCAGCAAACGATTGTCGGCAATCGTTGCGCTGATCCTGGTGCCGGTGGTTTTCGGGCTCGCACTCGGCCTCGGTCCGCAACTGGGCGAGATGGTGATGGGGGGCATGGTCAAGGTGGCGCCCACCGCGATGATGTTGATGTTCGCCATCCTGTTCTTCGCGGTGATGTTCGACGCCGGCCTGTTCGAGCCGGCAATCAGGCGGATCATGCGCATGGTGGGTAACGATCCGTTGCGCATCACACTGGGAACGGCCGCGCTGTCGGCGTTGATTTCCCTGGACGGCGACGGCTCCACCACGGTGCTGGTGGTGGTCAGCGCCTTTCTGCCGGTGTACCTGCGCATGGGCATGAACCCGCTGATCCTGGCGGTGATGCTGCTGCTGACCAACACCGTGATCAACGTGGTGCCCTGGGGCGGGCCCACCGCCCGGGCCGCCAGCGCGCTGCACCTGGATGCGATGGATGTGTTCACCGGCCTGCTGCCTACCGTCGTGATCGGCCTGGCCTATGCCTTCGTCGCCGCCTGGTGGCTGGGCCTGCGCGAGCGCAAGCGTCTGGGTTGGACGCCGGGGGGCGCCGGAGTGGCCAGTGCGCATCTGGTGCGCGAGCCGAAACCCAGCCATCGCCCGCGGCTGTTCTGGATAAACCTGGCATTGACCCTCGGGCTGGTGGCATCCATGGGGCTGGGGCTCGGACCGCTGCCGGTGCTGATGATGGTCGCCCTGGCGCTGGCGCTGGTGATCAACTACCCACGGCTGCAGGACCAGAAGGAGCGCATCGCCGCCCATTCGGAGAGCGTGTTGAACGTGATCGCCCTGATCTTCGCGGCCGGAGCCTTCACCGGCATCCTCAGCGGGTCGGGAATGGTCGACGGCATGTCCCAGGCGTTCCTTGGCGTGCTGCCCGAGGGCGCCGGACCGTACATGAGCGTGATCACCGCACTGGCGGGGATTCCCTTCACCTTCTTCATGTCCAACGACGCCTTCTTCTTCGGCATCCTGCCGATCCTCGGTGGCGCCGGCGCGCAATACGGGGTCGACCCGCTGCACATCGCCCGCGCCTCCGTGCTGGGCCAGCCCGTGCACGCCTTGAGCCCACTGTTGGCGGCGTCCTACCTGCTCAGCGGGCTGCTGCAACGGGAGGTCGGTGACCTGCAGCGCTACTGCCTCGGCTGGGCGCTGGGCAGTTCGGCGGTACTGATTCTTTCCGCCCTGGCGACCGGCGCCATCAGCTAGCGCCCCCGTTCCACGACTCACAGCGCCCCCTGGCGAATGCCGGGGGGACAGGCAGCGGCTTGCCGCAAAAAAGCCAGCCTCGCCGGCCCTGCAAGCGCGGGCGAGGCGGCACCCTTCGACAGAGGAACGACCATGAAAAAATCCATCAAGGTGCTCGCCCCGACCGGGGGCATGGGCTCCGGGCTACGCCAGGACATCTTCCAGCAGGCGCTGCTGGAGAAGCCGGACGTGATCGCCATGGACGCCGGCTCCACCGACTCCGGCCCCTATTACCTGGGCACCGGCAAGAGCAAGAGCTCGGCCATCGTGCTCAAGGCCGAATTGCAAACCTACATGCGTGCCCGCGCCGAACTCGGCGTGCCGCTGATCATCGGCAGCTGTGGCACCTGTGGTTCCGATGCCGGCGTGGACCTGGTGCGCGGTCTGTGCCTGGAGATCGCGGCCGAGCTGCAGCAGACCGTGAAGATCGCCGCTATCTATAGCGAACAGAACACCGCCACAGTGACCCAGGCCCTGGCGGACGGACGGATACTGCCGTTGAACCCGGTGCGGCCGATCGACCAGGCGCACATCGAGCGCTGCTCGCGGATCGTCGCGGTAATGGGAGTCGAGCCGTTCATCCATGCGCTCGAGCAGGGCGCTGACATCGTCCTCGCCGGGCGCGCCACCGACACCGCGGTGCTGGCCTGCTTCCCCATCCTGCATGGCGCACCGGCGGGCCCCGCCTGGCACGCCGGCAAGACCCTGGAGTGCGGTCCGCAGTGCACCACCACGCCAACCGAGGCGATGGTGATTGCCGAGATCGATGACGGCGGATTCACCCTGATCGCGGTGGGCGACCAGGCGCGAGCCACGCCACATTCGGTCATGGCGCACATGCTCTACGAGAACAGCAACCCCAATGTACTGGTGGAGCCGGGTGGCGTGTTGAACGTCGAGGCGGCGCGCTACCACGCGATCGACGAGAAGAGGGTGCGGGTCGAAGGTTCGCTGTGGACCACCAGCGAGCACTACACGGTGAAGCTCGAAGGCGCCGCGGTGGCGGGGTACCAATCGGTACTCCTGAGCCTGGTGCGTGGCCCGGAATACATCGCCCGCTTCGACGAATGGCTGGCCTCGCTGGACCAGGTCATGCGCAAGCGCATCGAGAAGAACCTCGACATCGGCCCGGCGGATTACGACCTGCAGTTCCGCGCCATCGGCAAGAACTCGGCGCTCGGCGATCTGGAGAGCCAGGTCGGCCAGCCGGTGGAGATCGGTGTTCTGGCCATCGTGACCACCCCGCAGGCCTCGCGGACGCAGGACATCATCGCCTTGCTCAACCCGTATCTGCTGCATTTCCCGCTGCCCGACGACAAGGAGCTGCCGTCCCACGCGTTTCCGCTGTCGCCCCCGTCCATGGATCGCGGCCCCGCCTACGAATTCATGCTCAACCACGTGATGGTGATCGAGGATCCGTTGGCGCCGTTCCGTTTCGACATCACCACTACAGGAGCTTGAGCATGAGCCATTCCCAGGGTTACGAGATCCGTTCGAAAAACGCCGGGCCTTACTGGCTCACCTTCGACATCTTCTGCGCGAATACCGAGGTTTTCCGCCAGCTGAGCCAGGAGCCGCGCCTGGCCGAGCCCGCGATGGCGGAGATGCTGCACGGCGACCCGCAGCAGGTGAGGGTGTTCCGCCTGGAGGCGCTGAACGTGATCAAGATCAGCCTGCCGCGCCCGGTAGTGCAGGGTTCGCTGCAGGACCGGGACATGCACGGCGCGCAGTGGGCCAACGTCCTTACCGAGGCGCTCGCCAGCCGGCGCGCGTGATGTCTTGAACAGCCAGTCCCTCTCTTTCTGGAAACCTTCTATGAACCTGGCAGAACAACTCAGCCACTACGCCTTGACACTTCGCTACGACGACCTGCCCGCCGCGGTGGTGCACAAGGTCAAACAACGCATGGTCGACAGCCTTGGTTGCGCCCTGGGCAGCTTCGACGAAACGGTGGTCGCCGACTTGCGCCGCTTCGCCGGCAGCGTGCCCCTCGACTCGTCGAGCGTGCTCGGCACGGCGCAGAAAACCAGCGTCGATATGGCCGCATTCGTGAATGGCGCCATGGTGCGCTATTACGATTTCAATGACGGCTACATCGCCAAGGAACTGGGCCATCCCAGCGACAACATTCCCACCTGCCTGGCGGTTGCCGAAGCCGAGGGCGCCTCGGGCCGGGAGCTGATCGTCGCCATCGTGCTGGCCTATGAAGTGCAATGCCGCCTGCAGGACGCCGCCAACCTCTATCGCCTCGGCTGGGACCACGTGAACTACGTGCTGGTCTCAGCCACGGTGGCCGCCGGGCGGCTGATGAAACTGAGCCAGGAGCAACTGGCGCACGCCATCAACATCGCGGTGAACGGGCATATCGCCCTGCGCCAGGTACGCGCGGGCGAACTGTCGGCATGGAAAGGTTGCTCGGCCGCCAATGCCGCCCGCAACGGCGTATTTTCCGCGCTGCTGGCGCGCCACGGCGTGACCGGGCCATCGCCGATCTTCGAGGGCGAGATGGGCTTCATGAAGCAGATCACCGGCGCCTTCCAGCTCGATGTCCAGCAGTTCGGCAACGCCGAGAATGGCGACTTCCGCATCCTTAATACGTTGACCAAGCTGCTGCCGATGCAGGGTGAAATGCAGACCGCGGTATGGGCCGCGCTGGAACTGCGCAGCCAGCTCGGTGACCTCGGAGTCATACGCGCCGTGCGCATCGACACCACCGAGGTGGGCTACCGGATCCTCGGCAAGGACCCGGAAAAATGGCGGCCCGCCAGCCGTGAAACGGCGGACCATAGCTTGCCCTACGCCGTGGCGAGGGCCTTGCTCGACGGGCAGATAACCGCTTCGTCCTTCGCCCCGAAAAAGCTTGGCGAACCCAGCGTGCTGGCGTTCATGGACAAGATCAGTGTGTACCCCAACGAGGAGCTGACCGCGCTGTTTCCGGCGCAGATTCCCAACCGGGTGACCATCGAGCTGACCTCGGGTGAGACCCTCACCAAACAGGTCAACGCCGCGCGGGGCTCGCTCGCTACGCCGATGGACGATGAAGACTTCGAAAACAAGTTTCGGACGCTTCTCTGTCCTCTCCTGGGCGCCGAGCGGATCGACAAGCTGCTCGAATGCATCTGGAGTATGGAGGAACAGCAGGGACTCGAAGCGCTTTTCGAGCTGGCCATCATTGAGGCGCATTGAGCGCCGGCTGACTGTGACAAGGGAGCAGGAGCCACCCCTGCCGGTGCCTTGCCCCTGTCCAATTGCCCTGGGCGGATCGCCTCGATTCGCTTCCGCGGTGCGAGCGGCGCGTAGGCGTGCCGCCTCGCCGTAGGCTTACCGCTGTGATAATCAGCTGCTTACGGCCTCTTCATCGCGCTTCACCCTTGCCAACTGTGACGCAGGGGGCAGTCTCAACATCACGCGGGGAGCCGTGGCAGTGGCCAGCGGCTGCTTCCACGCGCTCCAGCATCTCGCGGGGATCCGCTAGCCACGCCATGAGCGCTATCGGTGAATGGCGGATTCGCCTATCGGCTCGTACTTGATGTACACGGACGCCAGGCAGCGTCTGGTTGGAAATACTCATATAAACCGAGCGCCACTGTTTACGTCGCGTGTTAACGCATGACGATAATATCCGTGCGCGATACTGGCTAATTAGATGGCGGGTGCTTTCCGGGATCAGAGTTAATGTTCTGACCAGTCCCGAGAGATTGGGCGAGGAGTGTCAATCCAGGAAGAATATCCAGGTTTCCATGAATAGATTTCGAGATGCGTAGAGGATATTTACCAACTACCCAGGCGGATAAACAACCACATCCGGACCGCAAGCTGTTATTCGGCCGATGTTCCATGACTGCATAGAGCGAACCCTGCTGGAGCGACGGAAGTTCTCTCGATCTATCGTCTCGAGTCGACGGGCATGTAATACGAAATCGGGGTCCGTAGCAGTGGACGCTTCCAGTTTCGCGATATCTTTTCCAAAGTCACAAAGGCGATGCTCAGTAGTCGCTTAAAGCTCTCGGATGACCACTCCAGAAATCACTTGGATTTCCGATATCAATTTCAATGAACGATAAATCCAACCCATGTTCTGGGTGGCTTACTCGCTCGCGCATAACCTGCGCGGGTAACTCAGGTCTGTGGCGTAGGATTTGTCGCAATATGGTTTTCGTTCACGCGTGCACGAAATTGGCTATGGCCGGTCAATAGCGCGGTAAACATTGCCCTGATCTTTCCTGCAAGCGGTAGAGTAAGTTCGTTGATCCGAACGTCATCGCCATTCATCTCGTCCATCGATTGCATCGAGTCCGCAAAGCTCATGGATGTATCTCCCAATTGTCCATCGAGTGGTTTATCAAATTACAACGGCTGGCCTAAGTTCTGCTGTTGGACCGTTGCGTTGCCGAGAACCGGGTTGCGCTCGGGTTTGAACAGCGAAACGAACTTGAGCACGATGGTTTTGAACGAGGGCAGGCGAATCTCGTTGATCACGATTTCGTCGTCGTTCATGGCGTCCAGCGAGTTCATCGAATCTGCAAAGCTCATGGTAATCGTCCTTCCGTAGTTGGGATTGTCGAGGGTGATCAGGACTGCTGAACGTGGCCCAGGTGCTGGCTGGCCGGCTCTACGAGTCGCGGTGCCGGTTTGAGGGAGGCAATCATCCTTGCAAGAAGAACCTTGATCGACGGCAGGCGAATCTCGTTGATCACAACGTCGTCGTCGTTCATGGCGTCCAGCGAATTCATCGAATCTGCAAAGCTCATGGCGGTCATCCTTTTCGTGGTTAAGGGCAAGTTCAGTCTTGATCTAGAGCTGCTGGAGGCCGTGTTGCTGACGCTGGCTGGCAGACAGGTCGACGGTTTGTTCCGGTTTGAAGAGCGAAACGATTCTGGCAAAAAGAACTTTCACGGACGGCAGTCGAATGGAGTTGATTACAACTTCGTCGTCATTCATGGCGTCCAGGGAGTTCATCGAATCTGCAAAGCTCATGTTGGTCATCCTTGCTGGTTTCAAAGAAAGTCAGGAGTGCTGGCTGATGTTCGGTTGTTGGATGTACTGGGCGCGCGAGGCATCGACCGTATTGCCCGGCTTGAACAACGAGATAACTTTCAGGGCAAGGCTCTTGATCGACGGCAGGCGAATTTCATTGATCACTACTTCGTCGTCGTTCATGGCGTCCAGGGAATTCATCGAGTCTGCAAAGCTCATGGCGTTCGTCCTTTGATTTTCTGTGAGGTTATGGAACTTGATCAGGAGTTCTTGCTCTGATTCGATTCACGCCCGATGTCGGGCTTGCCAATTTTTTGCGTTTGGTTTATTTCGCGCGAAGTAGAGGTCGATACGAGTGCGACGACGCTGCGAAGAATTTTTTTGAAGGAAGTCAGCTGAACATGGTTGATTTTGGCAACGGCCGAGTTCATGGTATCAAGATCGCAAATCGAGGCGGCGAAACTCATGATGGATATCCTTTCAAAAATGGTTTATAAAAATACATACCGTCCCGGACCGATCTAGATCCCGCGACCGAGGTGCTGCTTATGACTTTGAAGTTCAAGGCGAAGACCGCTGCTCAACTTCGCGGCTGGCATGAGCGAGGCAACTTTTGCGATGATTCTGGAAAAGAACGGAATACGAATTTTATTGATTTCGACGCCGTCGGAGTTCATGGAGTCGAGGTCGATCATCGAGTCAGCGAAGCTCATGTCAGTCATCCTTAAGTTGGCTTACTTTTAGCCTGCTCAGCCAGGCGGTGTCATTCGGTTGGCGTATTGGTGCCAGGTAGTCGGTTATCTGACTGTGGCGTTCCGCCATCCCGAAAGTATCATCAAATTTGAGCATTTGCTCGAAGAAGATTCGGCCGCCTGTCGTTCCGCTTAAACGCCCGTGGCGCGGTGCCTGCAAACGCTTCGACTGTTTCGTCGCAGAATAGCTCCACGTACTTTTTCTGCGTCTCTCGAAATAGAAAAATCTCGGGAATTTCAAGACTTCGCCGTTTCGCTTAAATCGAAGCGGTATCGGCGAAGATCACTCCCATATCCCGGTTTTTTTAATAATCAGGTTGCGTTTCTGAGTTATGAAATTTTTTCTGCTCAGTCGACAATCGGTATGGCCTGTGGCCACTGCTCGCGCTTTTTTTGCTTTCTTCCAGGCTTTTTAACCGCTTAAAAAGCAGGGTTTTTCGCTGGAAAAAAGTCGTCGCTCGATCTTCTTTTTTATCGACTGAACGTTAGTACGTGGCCGTTTTTCCGTCGCCAAGCTGCCCTTTTGGCCGTCTTTTTTCAGGCCATCTCGAGCGAAATCCACGTCGGCGCGTGGTCGCTGGTATGGGGCAGATCCCGAACCCAGCGGTCCACGCCAGCGTCTCTCAGACAGGGTGAGAGCGTACGGCTGAGCAGCAAATGATCGATGCGCAGGCCCGAGTTCTTTTGCCAGTGCTGGCGGAAGTAATCCCAGAAGGTGTAGATCCGCTCGTCGGGAAAATGCGCGCGCAGGGCGTCGGTCCATCCCTGTTCCAGCAGGCGCTCATAGCAGGCGCGGCTTTCCGGCTGCAAGAGCGCGTCCTTCAGCCAGGAACGCGTGTTGTAGATGTCCATGTCTGTGGGGACGACGTTGTAGTCGCCCGCCAGTACGACGGGATGATCGCTCTCCAGCAGGTCGGCAGCGTGGTCGATGAAGTGTTCGAACCAGGCCAGTTTGTAGTCGAATTTCGGGCCTGGCTGCGGGTTTCCGTTCGGCAGATACAGGCTGGCGACGATCACCCCATGGGCCGCGGCCTCAAGATAGCGGCTCTGGCCGTCGCTTTCGTTTCCCGGCAAACCACGGCGGATTTCCAGCGGATCCATTCCCTTGGCGAGAATCGCCACGCCATTCCATGAGCTCTGCCCCTGCCAGATCGCACCATAGCCAGCGGCCCTTATGTCATCGATGGGGAAGCCTTTGTCCGGCGCTTTCAACTCCTGCAGGCAGGCGATATCCGGTGCTTCCCGCTCCAGCCATTCCAGCAGGATGGGCAACCGCGAGCGGATGCCATTGATGTTGAACGTGGCGATCTTCAAGTTGGACATGAGGGTTCCTTTCTACCTGTGGAGACGATCCGCACCTGATCGGTAGAAGGGGCGCGATGCGGGAAGTTCTCCGTTTGGGGAACGACAAGGCGCATCGAGGGCTCGACATGATCATCTTTCCCAAGCAGCGAGGCGCGCATGAAACGGATCATCACGATGATGATGCTGGCTACCCTGGCGGGTTGCGGCGACGACACCGCACCCGCAACCAGTACGGCGGCGCCCGAGCGGGCGGCGGTCGTGCCGTCCACGCAGGTGCCGGCTACCGACAGTTGGATTGGTCGGTGGCTGGGCCCCGAGGGACTCTTCCTCGATATTCGTGCGAATGCCGAGGGCGGGGAAGGGCACTACGTGCTGACCATCAAAAGCGATCTGGACGGCCAGGCCGAATTCGTCGGGCAGGCCGATGGCGAGACGATCCGCTTCGTGCGTGGTGGGGCGCAGCAGACCATTCGGCCTGGAAAGGGCGTGGAAACCGGATTCAAGTGGCTCGCCGACAAGTCGAACTGCCTGATCATCCGCAGCGGCCAGGAGGGTTACTGCCGCTAGCCGGGCACCGGGTCGAGCCGACTCTCGGTCGCGGTACAGTCCGCGATCGAGGCGCACGCGACGCTCCACCAGGCGGGTAGCAACGCGCGTACCTGGCGCAGGGCGAAGCGGTCGTCGATCAGATACACCTCGCCGCGATCATCCTGGCCGCGGATGACCCGCCCCGCCGCCTGCACCACTTTCTGCAGGCCGGGGTAGAGGTAGGTGTAGTCGTAACCGGCGCCGAACAGCTGCTGCATGCGCAGCTTGATCTGTTCGTTGACCGGGTTCAGCTGTGGCAGGCCGAGCGTGGCGATGAACGCGCCGATCAGGCGCTCGCCCGGCAGATCGATGCCCTCGCCGAACGCGCCCCCGAGCACGGCGAAACCAATGCCCCGACCATGCGTCGTGAAGCGGTCGAGAAACTCGGCCCGGGCCGGCTCATCCATGCGCCTCGATTGTTGCCACAGCGGAATGTGCGGAAATCGTTCGGCCAGGAGCTGCGCCACCTGCTGCAGGTAATCGAAGCTGCTGAAGAAGGCCAGGTAGTTGCCTGAGCGGTTGGCGAACTGCTGTCCGATCAGCTCGACGATCGGGCGCAGGGACGACTGTCGATGCTGATAGCGGGTCGACAGGTCGTCCACCACCGTCACCCGGAGTTGCCGCGGGTCGAACGGCGACTCCACATCGATCCAGCGGCAGGTATCGGGCAAGCCCAGCAGTTCTCGATAGTAGTGCTGCGGGCTGAGTGTCGCGGAGAACAGCACGGTCGAGCGGCTGGCCTCGAAGCGCGGCTGCAGGAAGGGCGCCGGTACCAGGTTGCGCAGGTTCAGCAGCGAAGCGCTGCGGCCCCGGCCGATGTCGCGTTTGTGCACGTCGAAGAACGAATGGGGGCCGAACAGCTCGGCGATGCGCAGGAACTGCAGGCTGTCGAAGTAGAAGGCCTGCAGGGCCGGGTCGATGGACGACGGGGCTTCGCTGAAATGGTCCATCAGGGCCGAGCCCGCCTGCTGCAAGGCCTGCAGCAATTTCGTCGGGAGTGCGTCATGGCGCTGGTACGGCGCGATTTGCTCGGAATGCAGGGCGTTCCATTGGCGATGGACACGGTCCAGCGGTCGCTTCAGAGGCGCGGGTGCCTCGCGGCGTATCGAGGCCAGCTGCGACTGGTCGAGCGCGGCGCTGTACATCTGTCGAGCGCGCTCCACCAGGTTGTGCGCTTCGTCCACCAGCACGGCGATACGCCATTCGTTGGATTGGGTCAGCCCGTGCAGCAGGCCGCCCAGGTCGAAGTAGTAGTTGTAATCGCCGATCACCAGATCGACCCAGCGCGTCAGTTCCTGGCTCAGGTAATAGGGGCAGATGCGATGCTCCAGTGCCACGCACCGCAGCGCCTGCTGGTCCAGCCAGGCCACGTTCAACGCCGCTTCGCGCGCTGCCGGCAGGCGATCGTAGAAGCCCTGGGCGAGTGGGCAGGACGCACCGTTGCAGGCTTTGTCCGGGTGCTCGCAGGCTTTGTCGCGGGCCACCAGTTCGAGCACGCGCAGGGGCGGATGCTGCGTCTCGCCGCGCAGGGTTTGCAGGCTGTGCAAGGCCAACTGGCGGCCCGGAGACTTCGCCGCGAGGAAGAACACCTTGTCCAGCCGCTGGCCAGGCATCGCCTTGAGCTGCGGAAACAGCGTGCCGAGGGTTTTACCGATGCCCGTCGGGGCTTGAGCGAGCAGGTGGGTGCCAGTGCAGGCGGCTTTGTAGACGGCTTCCGCCAGCGGGCGCTGTCCGCGTCGAAAGGCTTCGTGGGGAAAGCGCAGCGCACCGAGCGCCAGGTCACGCCGTTTGCGATGCGCGAGTTCCTGTTCCGCCCAGGCGATGAAACGCTGGCACTGCAATTCGAAGAACGCGCGCAGTGCGGACGCTGCGTGCCGCTCGCCGATCAGGGTTTCACGCTGGCTGGTGATATCGAAGTACACCAGGGTCAGTTCGATTTCCTGCAAGTCCAGCTGCTGGCACAACAACCAGCCGTAGACCTTCAACTGCGCCCAATGCAGGACGCGATGATTGGCCGGCTGCAGGGCCAGGTCGCCGCGATAGGTTTTCACTTCCTCCAGACGATTCGCCTGGGGGTCGTAGCCGTCGGCGCGACCGCGTACCCGAAGGTGCCGGTACTCCCCGTTCAAGGTCAGTTCGGTCTGGTAGCCCGCGCCGCGCCTCGCCGCCACCGCCACATGTCCCGCCATGCCTTCGCTCGCGGTTGGCGAGGGCGTGAAGCGCAGGTCGAGATCTCCGGATTTTGCGGTGAACTCGCACAGCGCCCGCACGGCTACGACGTAGCGTTGCTCAGCATCGGGCGACGGGGAGGCGGGAATGACTGCGGTGGGCACGGGAGCGGATTCGATTGGCACTGGTTATCCGTACAGATACCAGCGGCGCCGGCATTCGGCAAACGGAATGCGATCGATGGAAGGTCCGCCGGGCTGGCGGACCTTTCCGGTCAGGGCTGCCAGAGCGTCGCGCGTTTATCCAGCTTGCGATCGAGGAAGGTCGCGGCGCTTATCAAGGCCAGATGAGTCAGCGCCTGGGGCATGTTGCCGAGATGGTGGGCGCGCCCGTCGAACTCTTCGGCATAGAGACCCAACTGATTGGCGTAACTCAGCAGCTTCTCGAACTCCAGGTGCGCCTCCGCCACGCGGCCCGCGCGGGCCAGGCATTCGACGTACCAGAAGGAGCAGGCGGCGAACGCGCCTTCTTCGCCCTCCAGGGTGTCCGACGGCGTTTCGCTGGGCAGATAGCGCTTCACCATCCCGTCCCTGACCAGCGATGCGCCGATGGCATCCAGCGTTGCCAGCCAGCGGGGATCGGTAGCGCTGACGAAGCGTACCAGCGGCATCATCAGCATCGCGCCATCCAGCGCGGTGCTGCCCAGTCGCTGAACGAAATGGCCGCGCTCCTCGTTCCAGAAGTTGCTCCAGATGTCTTCATGGATCGCCCGGCGGGTTTCATCCCATTGGCGAAACGGCGCGGGAAGCGAGCGTTTGCTGGCAAGGCGAATGGCGCGATCCACCGCAACCCAGCACATCACCCGGGAGTGCAGGAAATGCTGAGCCTCGCCGCGCATTTCCCATATCCCCACGTCGGGCTGTTGCCAGTGTTCGCAGACATGATCGACGAGGCGAGTGATGTGTTGCCACTCATCGTGCGGTACGGCCTCGCCGTATTTGTTCGCCAGGTAAATGGCATCGAGAAGTTCGCCGTAGATATCCAGCTGAACCTGACCGTAGGCGTCGTTGCCGATCAGAACCGGGGTGGCGCCGCCGTGGCCGGCGAAGTGGGGCAGGGATTCCTCGGTGAGCTCCCGTTCCCCGTCCGCCCGATAGACGATGCGCAACTCGCCGCGCTTGCATTCGCTGACGCGTTTGCCGACCCAGCGCATGAAGTCGTTGGCCTCGTCCACGTAGCCCAGGCGCATGAACGCGTACACCGTGAAGGACGCGTCGCGGACCCAGGTATAGCGGTAATCCCAGTTGCGGGAGCCGCCCGGCGCTTCAGGGAGCCCGAAGGTGGCGGCGGCGAGTATCGCGCCATGTTTGCGCGACGTGAGCAGCTTGAGCGCGAGAGCGGAGCGCTCGACGGCTTCGCGCCAGCGGCCGCGGTAGTTGGATCGGTGAACCCAGTCGCGCCAGAAGGAGAGGGTCTCCTGCTGGCAGTGCTGGGCGTCGTCCGCATTCATGCGCTGGTCGCTGGCGTCGCTCAGCAGCAACTGGACGCTCTCACCTTCGGCGAGGACGAACTCGGCCAACGCGGCGCCGTCCTCTATCGTCAGCGAGCAGGTGGCGGCGAGGCGAAGCGTCGGTTGTCCTTCGGCGTGGAAGCACACGTCTGCGCCGTCGGCCTCCGCGCGGGTGTCAGCGCGCCCATAGTCGTGTCGCACAGCACAACGCATCGTGAATCTGATCTCGCCGCGCACCGCGTTGACCTGCCGGATCAGCCGCGGTGACCCCTGATGGTTGCCTACGGGCATGAAGTCGGTCACCTCGGCGATGGCCGTTTCACCTAGCCAGCGGGTCTGCAGAATGTTGCTGTCGGGCAGGTAGATCTGCTGATGACGCGGGGAGGGAATGTCCGGAGCAATCTCGAAGGCGCCGGCCTTCGGACTGTCCAGCAGAGAGGCGAAGATGGTGGGGCTGTCGAAGTTCGGCCAGCAGAGGAAGTCGACACAGCCATCGTCGGCGATCAGCGCGGCGGTCTGCATGTCTCCAATGATGCCGTGAGCTTCGATGGGGCGTTGCATGAGGGCTTCATCCATTATCACGAAATTCCGGGTAGAGGCTCATGCCTCCATCGATGAACAGGCTGGCCCCGACCACATAGTCGGAGGCGTCGGAGGCGAGCCAGACGATCGCGTTGGCCACGTCCTCGACGGCTCCGATCCGGCCGTAGGGAATCAGCTCGAGGAGCTTGTCCGCCGCATCGCCCTGTGTGGCCTCTTCGTTTATCGCTGTGCTGATGGCGCCAGGCGCCACGCTATTGATACGTATGCGCTGATGGGAGACCTCTTGCGCAAGGCTTCGCATGAGCAGGTCGACACCCCCTTTGGACGCGGCGTAATTGACATGGCCCGCCCATGGGATGCGCTCGTGTACCGAGCTCATATGGATGATCTTGCCGGCCGCGCGGGATATGGAGGCATCGATGCCCTGCGCCACGAATTGGCGGATGGCCGCCCGGGCGCAGAGGAACTGACCGGTGAGGTTGACCTGGATGACGGCGTTCCAGTCGTCGAGCGTCATGTCCAGAATTGCGGCGTCGCGCTGCATGCCGGAGTTCGCCACCAGGATGTCCAGCCTGCCGAACTCGTTCAGGGTCTGCCTGAAGATCTGCTCGACGTCCGGCTCGTTGGAGACATCGGCTTTCACGGCTATCGCCCTGCCCCCGGCCGCCTGGATCTCCGCGACCAGCTGCTGGGCGGGTTCGGCATGTGAGTTGTAGTTGACTACGACTGCAGCGCCGGCGTCGGCCAGCGCTTTGGCGGCTGCTTTGCCGATTCCGGAGCTGGCTCCGGTAACCAGGGCGACCTGGCCTTCCAAACTGATTTCCATCATCTGCTCCCGGGTTGGTCACCCTAGAGCTGACTGCCCCCAACATGCAGAGTTTCGTCCGCAGGGGCCTGGCTACGGGCTTTCCTGGTAACCGGATGCGTTTCTGCAGGCATAAAAAAAGCCCCGCAAGCGGGGCTTTTTTCAGTAGAGCTGCAGACTTAGTCTACGCGCACTTCTTCGGCTTGCATGCCTTTCTGGCCCTTAGCGGGAACGAAGGAGACCTGCTGGCCTTCTTTCAGGCTTTTGAATCCATCACTCTGAATGGCTTTGAAGTGTACGAACAGATCGGCAGAGCCATCAGTCGGGGTGATGAAGCCGAAGCCTTTTTCATCGTTGAACCACTTAACGGTACCAGTTTGGCGATTAGCCATTGTGCAACTCCAGAAAAAATTAAGGCCTATGGTGCAGTCTCGCCCACGGCTCTCATGCAGAGTATCCCAACCGGGGGCGTATCGGTAGCTTTTATTCTGTCCGCGACACATATAGTTGTGGAAGCGGCTCCGAGAGCTGCAGGCAGTCCCTAGCCGACTTCCCCATGTAGATGTAGGCAAATCTGTCAGCTGAAACTCTTTCAAAAAAGCGGTTGACGTGAGTTTTTGGCT
>NZ_DJTK01000031.1:0-11436 GCF_002438225.1 Pseudomonas sp. UBA6310
TGCCGGTGACCAGCTTGGCCATCCGGATCACCGCCTCGTTGGATTCCGCGCCGGTGCTGAGCAGCATGGCGCGGTCCAGCCCGGCCGGCGTCTTCTCGGCGAGGCGCGTCGCCAGTTCCACTACCGGGCGCGAGAGCATGCCGCTGAACAGGTGATCGAGCCGCTGCGCGTACTCGCCGATCACCGCGCTGATGTCCGGGTGGCAGTGGCCGAGCACCGCGCTCATCTGCCCGGAGGTGAAATCGAGGATCGCGCGGTCGTCGGCGTCGTAGACGAAGCTGCCGGCGGCGCGCTCGATGATCAGCGGCTCGAAGGTGCCGCCGTAGCGGATCAGGTGCTGGCGGGCGTTGCGCCAGAAGGTCGGATCGTCGTTCTCGGACATGGGCCATCACCTTGCAGTCGGGCATCGGGGACTTGCAGTCTAGGAAGACCAAAAGTATTAACTGAAACGAATAGTTCTTATACGAGCCAGCAGGGAGGCTTATACCGTGGCGCTTTCGCTGGACATCGACCTGTTGCGCTCCTTCGTGATGATCGCCGAGGCCCGCTCGCTCAGCCGCGCGGCGGAACGTATCGGCCGCACCCAGTCGGCATTGAGCCAGCAGGTCCGCCGTCTTGAGGAGATCGTCGAACAGCCCCTGCTGCAACGCACCGGACGCGGCGTGCTGCTGACCCACCAGGGCGAGCGCCTGCTCAATCACGCGCAGCGCATTCTGCGCCACCACGACGAGGCAATGGCCGAGCTGTCCGGCAAGGGCCTTTCCGGGACGCTGCGCTTCGGTTGCCCGGACGATTACGCCGCGGTGTTCCTGCCGCACCTGTTACGCGGCTTCGCCAGCCAGCACCCGCAGGCATCGGTGGAAGTGGTCTGCGCGCCGACGCCGCGCCTGCTCGAACAGATCGACAGACACGCCCTGGACCTGGCGCTGATTTCGCTGGCCGAAGTCAGCGACGAGGCGGTGATCCGGCGCGAGCCGCTGGTCTGGGTCGGTTGTCCGGGCACCGGGGCGGCGGATTTCGCGCCCCTGCCGCTGGCGCTTTCGCAGCCCGACACCCTCGATCACCTGGCCGCCTGCAACGCCTTGCGCGCGGTCGGCCGCGAGTACCGCATCGCGTATGCCAGCAGCAGCCTGGCCGGGCTGATCGCCCTGGTACGCTCCGGCCAGGCCGTGGCGGTACTGACCCAGACCGCGGTGCCAGCCGACCTGCAGATACTCGCCGGCGACGCCGCCCTGCCCGCGCTACCCAGCGTCGGCATCGCCCTGAGGTTCGGCCAGGGGCAACCGACGCCGCTGGTGGACGCGCTGGCCGAACACATCCGCCAACTGCTCCCGAGCCTTTGAACGCGCGGCCTCCCCCGATAACTGCCTATCGGCCGCTCGCCCCTTCGCCCATGAAAAAGCCCCGCCTGGGCGGGGCTTGCGTCTGCCGCTGAACCGTCAGTCGGTCTCGTCGACGATGCCGATGGTGAAACCGCTGATCGAGGTGATCTTGCCGCGCCACAGCACGCCTTCGTTGGTGGGCACGAACTGGCCGCCGGTGAAGACCTTGGCGTCGCGCAGGTGGATGTAGGCGATGTTCTTCTCATCGTCGCCCTTGACCGGAACTTCGTAGATGGCCTTCCACTCCTGCACGTATTCGAGCATCTTCGCCGCGGCGGCCTGATCCAAGTAGCCAGTGAGCTGCGCGTGGAACGCGTCCAGGTATTCCTTGCCGCTGATGAGGATGCCGGAGACCAGCCCGGCCGGGATGGTCAGGGTGATGGGCGTAGGGATGCCCATGTTGGCGAGCAGTATGACCTTGCGTATCAACCAGTCGGCGTCCGGGGAATCGCCCCGCGATGCATTACTGAGTTCCGCTTCTTCCGGCATAACCAATGTCTCCGTCGACAGATGAGGGGCGTAGCTGCCTCAACGGTAGTCCATCCCGATGACAACCGCCTGACTGCCGTCACTCCGGCACGCGGTAGCCCACTCATCCGGGCAGAAAAATGCCCGCACGCGGCGGGCATTCGTCTCGAAGTGACAGCGGTATTACTTGGCGGTCAGCGCCGAGTAGCTGTTCATCAGGTTGCGGTAGTTCGGAATGCGCGGCGACAGCAGGTTGGCCAGGCCTTCCATGTCGTTGCGCCAGTCGATCTGCAGCTCGCAGGCGACCGAGAACCAGTTCACCAGCTGGGCGCCGGCAGCGGTCATGCGTGCCCAGGCGGCCTGTTGCACGGTTTCGTTGAAGGTGCCGGAGGCGTCGGTCACGACGAACACCTCGAAGCCCTCGGCCAGCGCCGACAGGGTTGGGAACGCCACGCAAACGTCGGTCACGACGCCGGCGATGATCAGTTGCTTGCGGCCGGTGGCCTTGACGGCCTTGACGAAATCTTCGTTGTCCCAGGCGTTGATCTGGCCCGGACGCGGAATGTACGGCGCATCGGGGAACAGCTCCTTGAGTTCCGGAACCATCGGGCCGTTGGGTCCGTTTTCGAAGCTGGTGGTGAGGATGGTCGGCAGTTTGAAGAACTTGGCCAGATCGCCCAGCGCCAGCACGTTGTTCTTGAACTCGTTCGGCGAGAAATCCTGTACCAGCGAGATGAGACCGGTCTGGTGGTCGACCAGCAGAACGACGGCGTCGTCCTTGTTGAGGCGGCTGTAAGGTTTGGCAGTGCTCATGATTCACTCCTGGGTAGCAAGGGTTTGGATCGAGCAGCCCGTGCATCGCAACGCGCTCGATACTCGGCAATACCCTAGTGATCGCTGCCTTCGGCGAATTGGACGAATGTGCTTATTTCCGGGCGCGCCGCCTGGCGGTGTTTCCAAGGGCGTCTGCGCCGGTATGCTTGCAGCCTGTTTTCGCCACGGGCAACGAGTGCACATGGACAAGCTGCTGGCGTTGAGGATGTTCGTCGGAGCCGTCGAAGCCGCCGGGTTTTCCGCCGCCGCGCGCCAGCTCGGCGTGGCCACCTCCTCGGTGACGCGGACCATCGACAACCTGGAAGCTGAGCTGGGCGCCGCCCTGCTCAACCGCTCGACCCGCCGGGTCAGCGTCACCGAGGCGGGCAACGCCTATTACCAGCATGCCCGCGACATACTCGCCGCGGTCGAACGGGCGGACGCCGCCGTCGCCGACCGCGGCAGCGAACCCGGCGGGCAGCTGCGCATCAGCGTGCCGGTGGAGTTCGGCCGGCAGATCATCGCGCCGCAGCTGATGGACTTCCTGCAGCGTTACCCGCGCATCGAGCTGAGCATGACGCTCACCGACGAGGTGGTGGACCTGCAGAGCGAACGGGTCGACGTATCGGTGCGCCTCGGCAGCCTGGTGGTCAGCGCGGACGTGATCAGCCGCACGCTCGGGCATTTTCAGCGCTGGCTGCTGGCGAGCCCGGATTATCTGGCCGCGCACCCGCCGATAGATCGCCCTGGCGACCTCCTGGCCCACGCCTGCCTGCGCTTCGACTACGCCAACGGCTGCCCGGCGTGGACCTTCCGCCAGGCCGGCGAAGAGGTTCGCGTCGACGTCCAGGGCCGCTTCAAGAGCAACAACGCCGATGTGCTGCGTCGCATGGCGCTCGACGGCGCCGGCATCGTCCTGCTGGCCGACTGGCTGGTGCGCGAGGACGTCGACGGCGGTCGGCTGGTCCGCCTGCTCGCCGGGCAGCAGATCAACCCGGGCGAGGCGCAAGCCAGCATCAACGCCCTCTTCCTGCCCAACCAACGCGGCTCGGCACGGGTCGCGGCGTTTCTCGACTGGCTCGAGGACCTGCTCCAGCGACACTGAACGTTGTGCCGAGAGCAATGCTGCATTGCACGGCGACCCGATTCTCCCCCACGACCTCCTGACTTAACGTGGCTTCACCCTTTTCGTTCACCGAGAACCCGACATGACCGATTCAACATCCCACTCGGCCGCCGCTCCCCACCCGCTCACCCAGGGCATGGTGCTGCTGTTCGCCTTCTGCTGCGGCGCCATCGTGGCCAACCTCTACTACGCCCAGCCGATCGTGGCGCTCATCGCGCCCGCGGTGGGGCTTTCGCCGCATGGCGCCAGCCTGATCGTCTCGCTGACCCAGATCGGCTACGCGGCGGGGCTGCTGTTCCTGGTCCCGCTGGCCGACCTGCTGGAGAACCGTAAGGTGATGCTGGCGACCGCGCTGGTCGCCACCGCGAGCCTGCTGGCCGCGGGCTTTTCCAGCCAGCCGAACACCTTCCTGGCGCTGTCGCTGCTGATCGGCTTCAGCTCGGTGTCGGTGCAGATCCTGGTGCCGCTCGCCGCGCACCTGGCGCCGGAAGCGACCCGCGGACGCGTCGTCGGCAACATCATGGGCGGCCTGCTGCTGGGCATCCTGCTGGCCCGCCCCCTGGCCAGCGTGATCGCCGACCATTTCGGCTGGCGCGCGGTGTACCTCGCTGCGGCGGCGGTGATGCTGGCGATCATGCTGGTGATCTTCTTCACCATTCCGCGCCACGAGCCGGACCACAAGGCCAGCTACGCGCAACTGCTGAACTCGCTCATCGGCCTGCTTCGCAGCCAGCCGGTACTGCGCCAGCGCGCGCTGTATCAGGGCTTGATGTTCGCCGGCTTCAGCCTGTTCTGGACCACCGCGCCGATCGAGCTGGCGCGCCAGCACGGGCTGTCGCAGAGCGCCATCGCGGTGTTCGCCCTGGTCGGCGCGATCGGTGCGATCGCCGCGCCCCTCGCCGGCCGCCTGGCGGACGCCGGCCACACGCGCCGCGCCTCGATGCTCGCCATGGGGCTGGCACCGCTGGCGTTCCTGCTCGGCGTGAGTGGGCCGGGCTACAGCGTGGTCGGCCTGGCGATCACCGGCGTGCTGCTGGATTTCGCCGTGCAGATGAACATGGTCCTCGGTCAGCGCGAAATCTATGCGCTGGACCCGAAGAGCCGTGCCCGGCTGAACGCGCTGTACATGACCAGCATCTTCGTCGGCGGCGCCTTCGGCTCGGCCGTCGCCAGTCCGCTCTACGAAGCGGCCGGCTGGCCTGCCGTGGCGCTGCTCGGTGCGGCACTCCCAACCACCGCGCTGGCGGCCTTCCTGTGGAACGCGCGGCGCCGCGGATAGAAGACGGCGAGCGCCGCCCGCAGCGTTTCTGGAATAATCGAGGTCAGGAAAAAAGGCGGCTCGCCGCATGAACCCACACTACGAAGCGGTGCCCGCATGTTTGAAGTAACCGAGGTTTGCATTGCCGAGCTGCGTGCTGCGCTCGAGTCCGGCCGGACCACGGCGGTCGAGCTGGTAAAGGCGTATCTCGCCAGGATCGACGCCTACGACGGCCCCGAAACGCCCACCGCGCTGAATGCGGTGGTGGTTCGCAACCCCGATGCGCTGGCCGAGGCCGAGGCGTCCGACGCCCGTCGCGCCCGCGGCGAAACGCTCGGCCCGCTGGACGGCATTCCCTATACCGCCAAGGACAGCTACCTGGTGAAGGGGCTGACCGCCGCCTCCGGCAGCCCGGCCTTCAAGGATCTCGTCGCCCAGCGCGATGCCTTCACCATCGAACGCCTGCGCGCCGCCGGCGCGATCTGCCTGGGCAAGACCAACATGCCGCCGATGGCCAACGGCGGCATGCAGCGCGGCGTCTATGGCCGCGCGGAAAGTCCCTACAACGCCGCCTACCTCACCGCGCCGTTCGCCTCGGGCTCCTCGAATGGCGCCGGCACCGCGACCGCCGCCAGCTTCGCCGCCTTCGGCCTGGCCGAGGAAACCTGGTCGAGCGGACGGGGCCCCGCGTCGAACAACGGCCTGTGCGCCTATACGCCGTCGCGCGGGGTGATCTCGGTGCGCGGAAACTGGCCGCTGACGCCGACCATGGACGTCGTGGTGCCGTACGCCAGGACCATGGCCGACCTGCTGGAGGTGCTCGACGTGGTGGTGGCCGAAGACCCCGACACTCGCGGCGACCTCTGGCGGCTGCAGCCCTGGGTGCCGATCCCGGACGTCGCCTCGGTGCGCCCCGCGTCCTATCCGAAGCTGGCAGCCGGCAGCGACGCGCTGGCGGGCAAACGCTTCGGGGTGCCGCGCATGTACATCAACGCCGACCCCGCCGCCGGCACCAGCGAAAAGCCCGGCATCGGAGGCCCGACCGGGCAACGCATAGAGACCCGTGCCTCGGTGATCGACCTCTGGGAGCAGGCGCGCCGGACCCTGGAAGCCGCCGGTGCAGAGGTCGTCGACGTGGATTTCCCGCTGGTGTCGAACTGCGAAGGCGACCGTCCCGGCGCGCCGACGGTGTTCACTCGCGGCCTGGTGTCGCCGGAATTTCTCCATGACGAGCTGTGGGCGTTGAGCGCCTGGGCGTTCGACGACTTCCTGCGCGCCAACGGCGATCCCAAGCTCAACCGCCTGGTCGACGTGGACGGCCCGCAGATCTTTCCCCACGATCCCGGCACCCTGCCCAACCGCGAGGACGACCTGGCGGCCGGCATGGACGAATACGTGAAGATGGCCGAGCGCGGCATCACCCCGTGGGACCGTATCGCCACGCTACCCGACGGCCTGCGCGGGCTGGAGCGGACGCGCCAGATCGATCTGGAAGACTGGATGGACGCGCTCGGCCTGGACGCCGTGCTGTTCCCGACAGTCGCCGATGTGGGCCCGGCCGACGCCGACGTGAACCCGGTTTCGGCGGACATCGCCTGGAGCAACGGCGTCTGGGTCGCCAACGGCAACCTTGCGATCCGCCATCTGGGCGTGCCGACGGTCACGGTGCCGATGGGGGTAATGGCGGACATCGGCATGCCGGTCGGGCTGACCTTCGCAGGCCGCGCCTACGACGACTCGCACCTGCTGCGCCTGGCATCGGCGTTCGAGTCGAGCGGCACCCGGCGAGCGATACCACCGCGCACCCCGCCGCTGTCACGCGGCTGAGGCTCCCGCTCGCCGCGCAATGCGCGGCCCTTCACGAGGGCGCATCTGGACTACGGATGCGCCCGCCGTGCCTACTTCGCGAAGAGCTGGCCGATGTCCTTGAACGCCTTGAACTCCAGCGCGTTGCCGCAGGGATCGAAGAGAAACATCGTCGCCTGTTCGCCGACCTGCCCCTGGAAACGAATGTAGGGTTCGATCACGAACCGGGTTCCGAAGGATTTCAACCGATCGGCCAGTGCTTCCCATTCGTCCCACTGCAGCACGATACCGAAATGCGGCACGGGCACGTCGTGGCCGTCCACCGCGTTGGTCCCGGCATGGCGCTGCGAATCGGTCTCGGGGTGTTCGTGGATCACCAGTTGGTGGCCGTAGAAGTTGAAGTCGACCCAGTGCGCGCTCGAACGGCCCTCCTCCAGACCGAAGGTTTCACCATAGAAGGTGCGCGCGGCGGCAAGGTCGTGCACGGGGATCGCAAGGTGGAACGGTGAAAGGCTCATCGGCACTCCAGGCTTCTCATGGGTTTTCGACCCATCCTAATGAGCGACTTCCATTAATAAAAACAATATATATTTCTCAGATTCACAAACAGGATTGATCGAATGATTCGCGAGCTGAAGACCTTCATCGCCGTGTCCCGAGAAGGCACCTTCGCCGCCGCCGGCAAGCAGATCGGGCTGACGCAGGCCGCGGTCAGCGCCCAGATGCAACGCCTGGAGCGCGAACTGGGCTACGAACTCTTCGACCGCAAGGGCCGCGCGGCGCAGCTCAACGCGCGGGGGCGGCAGACGCTTTCACAGGCGCAGGAACTGATCCGTCTCTATGCCGGCCTCGGCGCCACGCCAAACGGCTCGCCGGCCGATGCGCTGGTCGGCGTCGGCGCCATCGCCTCGGTTCAACGCGCGCTGCTGCCGGGCGTGCTGGCGAGGTTTCACCGGGAGAATCCGCACTGTCGTACCCGCGTGCTTCCCGGTTTGTCGATGGAACTTGTCAACCTGGTGGACGCCGGCGAGATCGACATGGCGGCGGTCATCCGTCCGCCCTTCTCGCTGCAGAGCGATCTGCAGTGGACGACCCTGGCCTGCGAGCCTTACCGCCTGCTGGTCCCGCGCGACGTGCGAGGCGATGACTGGGCGGAGCTGCTGTCCAGCCAGCCGTTCATTCGCTACGACCGCTCCTCGTTCGGTGGCCGGCAGGTCGAGCGTTTCCTGCGACAGATGCATCTTCCCGTGCGGGATGTCTGCGAACTCGACGAGCAGGAGGCCATCGTCGCCCTGGTGGCGAATGGCGTTGGCGTCGCGCTGGTTCCGCAGGCCGCAACCTACCGCCGCTGGCCGGCATCGGTACGCGCCGTGGATCTCGGCAGCCATACCTTCCATCGCGATATCGGCCTTGTCCACCGGGCCAACCCGAATCCGAACGAGGCGTCCGCCCGACTGATCCGCCTGATCGGTGAAGCGGCCGCCGCCTCCTGAGGAACTCGGTGCGGGTCGCGATGCGCCGGCTCGCGGCATGCGGGAGTCGTGCATCGAGGTGGCCAGAGCAAAGGCTGGCGCCTCGCGGGTCAGGCCCGAATTGCGAACCTCATCGTCAGCCACTAATATACGATCCATAGTCGTTTCGTATAAGGCTCACCATGGGTATCGTGAAGATTTCCGAAGAGATGCACGAGAATCTGCGCATCGCCAGCACCGCCTTGTCCCGTTCGATCAACGCCCAGGCCGAACACTGGATGCGCATGGGCATGCTTGCCGAGCTGCACCCCGATCTCGATCACCGGGCGATCTGTCGGTTGCTGGTACGTGCCGAACAGGCTGGCGGCTTCAACCTGAGCCGGCTGTGCGAGCTCGAAGAACGCACCGCGGCGGATTCGGCACCGGAGGTGGCGCCATGAGGCCGGCCGTGGTCATTCACACCGCCGACGAGATCGCCCGCTCAGGTGCCGCGGGTGCCCTGGCGGCGCAGGTGCTGGCGATGATCGCGCCGCACGTGAAAGCAGGCGTCACCACCGATTCGCTCGACCAGTTGTGCAATGCCTTCATCGTCGACGAGTTGAAAGCCATTCCGGGCAACGTGGGCTATCACGGGTACTCGAAAACCCTGTGCGTATCCGTCAACCAGACGGTCTGCCATGGCATTCCCTCTGCGCGGGTGCTGCGCGACGGAGACATCGTGAACATCGACGTCGCGGTGGTGAAGGACGGCTGGTACGGCGATACCAGCCGCATGTACCTGGTGGGCGAGCCATCCCCGGAAGCGCGCCGGCTGGTGACCACCACCTACAACGCCCTGTGCGCCGGCATCAGGGTCGTCCGCCCGGGCGCCACCACCGGCGACATCGGTCATGCCATCCAGACGGTGGCGCAGGACGCCGGCTTCAGCGTGGTCCGCGAGTACTGCGGCCACGGTATCGGGCGGATCTATCACGACGAACTGCAGATTCTTCACTACGGCCATCCCGGTCAGGGGACTAGGTTGAAAACCGGGATGATCTTCACCATCGAGCCCATGCTGAACGCCGGCAAGCGCCACGTGGTGCAGCTTCCGGACGGCTGGACCGTGGTCACCAAGGATCAGTCCCTGTCGGCGCAGTGGGAACACATGGTGGCCGTCACCGAAGACGGCTTCCAGGTACTGAGCGAATGGCCGGACGGCACCGGCGAGTACCCGGCCATCGCGTGACACAGGCTGCCGAGGGCGGTGGGCGCAGACAATGCAAGGTCGCTCCCCGATAAAACGCTTTCATATCCGGTAGTATCACCGCCCCTCTGAAACCCGCACGCCAGGGCACTGACCGGAAACTCCCGTGGACATCATCAGCATCATCATGACGGCTGGCCGATCGGCCGTTGAACTCGCCCTGTTCGTCCTTCTGCCCATCATGGTCGTCATGCTGTCGGTCATGAGGCTGCTGGAAGCGGCCGGCATCATGGACTGGATCGTCGCGAAGATCGCCCCCGCGCTGCGCCCCGCCGGCCTTACCGGATTGAGCGTCTTCGCGCTGCTGCAGGTGAACTTCGTCAGTTTCGCGGCCCCGTTGGCGACGCTCTCCACGATGGAACGGCGCGGCACCTCGGACCGTCATCTCGCCGCCACCCTGGCGATGGTGTTCGCCATGGGCCAGGCCAACGTGGTGTTCCCGCTCATGGCGCTGGGGCTGAACCTCGGGCGGGTACTCGCGCTGTCCATCCTCGGCGGGCTGGTTGCGGCTATCGCCACCTACTACCTGTTCGGCAGGAAGCTGTCGTCCGAGGAAGCGACGCTCGATGAAAGCGTGGCTCACGCGACCCTCAACGACCCCAAGGGCGTCATTGCGGTTATCAACCACGCTGGCGCCGAAGCGGTGCGCATCGCCTTCGGGGCCATTCCCATGGTCGCGCTGGCGCTGGTGGCGGTCGGCGTGATCAGGGATGCCGGCGGTTTCGCCCTGATAGAGTCCATCGCCGCACCGGCCCTGCAACTGGCGAACGTCGACCCCGCGGTGATCATGCTCACCCTGACCAAATGCATGGCCGGCGGTACGGCCGTGCTCGGCGTGCTGGTCGACATGCAGCGCAGTGGCCAGATCGACACGGCGTTCATCAACGCCAGCGCCGGCTGGCTGATCCATACCCTCGATCTTCCCGGCGTGGCGATCATGATGTCCGCCGGTCCGCGCGTGGCGAAAGTCTGGAAGCCCGCTGTGGCCGGCGCCGCGCTGGGCATTCTCGTGCGCACGGTGGGCCAGGCGCTGCTGAGCTGAGCGGCACGCGTTCGGTGCCGAGCCACAGTGGCCCGGAGCCGGCGCAGTTTGCCGATCAGCGGACCTCGCCCGTCGAAACTGCACGGCGATTCGCCGGGTCTACCGCCCAGAGCAGCCATTTATCGCCCGAGCGAGCCCCGCGAGATGCACAAGATCCTGATCACCGCGTATCAGCACGACGAAGGCCGTATAGCGCGGTTGAACCGCTCGCTTGGCTATGCCGAAGCCGTTCTCGAACACCAGGGCGAGCCCTCGCTGTTTCCCTACCTGCGCTCGATCCACGATCACAAGGGCGAACTGGAAGTCGGCTGGCTCATCGAGCCGCGCGACCTGCAGCGAAAGGCGCTGGAACGCGCCTGGGAAAAGCTCGGCAACGAGACCGTCGACCGCGTCGAGCACCTGCTGCCCGACGGCGCGCCGGCGCTGGAGCACCCGCAGGAACAGCGCGCGGTTCCCAGGGACCGCAAACCCTGAGCCTCGCGCAGGCCCACCCCATCCCGCCAAGGCGCCACCGCCCATAACCCAGGCACCAATTGTTCCGGCTAAGCCTTACAATGCGCTCCTTCGCGCGCATCTGGCCGTTCGCCTCGACCGACGCGCCGTGCATCCACCTGCATACCGCATGCATCAACCGCTTCGCGCCGGGCTCCACCTTGCAAAAATCGACAGAAAAATCCCCTGCTCATCAGGGCGCCGCAAGCAGACGCTTCTCCGTCGCGCCGATGATGGACTGGACTGACCGCCATTGCCGGTTCTTCCTGCGCCTCCTCTCGCGCCATGCGCTGCTGTACACCGAGATGGTCACCACGGGCGCGCTGCTCAA
>NZ_DJTK01000031.1:11718-50587 GCF_002438225.1 Pseudomonas sp. UBA6310
GAGGTCAACCTCAACGTCGGCTGCCCCAGCGACCGGGTGCAGAACAACATGATTGGCGCCTGCCTGATGGCGAACCCGACGCTGGTAGCCGACTGCGTGAAAGCGATGCTCGATGCGGTGACGATCCCGGTGACGGTGAAGCACCGCATCGGCATCAACGGCCGCGACAGCTACGCGGAGCTTTGCGATTTCATCGGCCAGGTGCACGAAGCCGGTTGCACCAGTTTCACCGTGCATGCGCGGATCGCCATTCTCGAAGGCCTGTCGCCGAAGGAGAACCGCGAGGTTCCGCCGCTGCGTTACGACATCGCCGCCCAGTTGAAGCGCGACTTCCCTGGTCTGGAGATCATCCTCAATGGCGGGATCAAGACCCTCGCCGAATGCCGGACGCATTTGCAGACCTTCGACGGCGTGATGCTCGGCCGCGAGGCCTATCACAACCCCTACGTGCTGGCCGAGGTGGATGGCGCGCTGTATGGCGACGAGACACCGCCGATCAGCCGCGCCGACGCGCTGCGGGCGATGCGCCCCTACATCGCCCGGCACCTGGCCGATGGCGGTGCAATGCACCACATCACCCGGCACGTGCTGGGCCTCGGCCAGGGATTCAACGGCGCCCGGCGCTTTCGCCAGCTGCTGTCGGTGGATGTGCACAAGACCCGCGACCCGCTCGGTTTGCTGGATCAGGCCATCGGGCTGCTCGAAGGGCACTGACGAAAAATCCCAAGGAACGCCCGCCGCCCGATTCGATCAAAGCCCTGTCCGACCCGCCGGCCCGTCTCGCTCTCTTGAGCGGCGCGGGGCCCCTCGGGTAAGGTCAGGCCATCGCACAGGAAAGAGTCCCCATGACCTCGAAGCTGGAACAACTCAAGCAATTCACCACCGTCGTCGCCGATACCGGCGACCTCGACGCCATCACCCGCCTGAAGCCCGTGGACGCCACCACCAACCCTTCGCTGCTGCTCAAGGCCGCTTCCCTGCCCCGCTACGCCGAGCTGCTGGGTAATGCGGTGACCGGATGCGACGGCGACCTCGGCCTTGCCTCCGACCGCTTCGGCGTCGCGGTCGGCCAGGAAATCCTCAAGGTCATTCCTGGCCGCATCTCCACCGAAGTCGATGCACGCCTGTCCTTCGACACCGACGCCACGCTGCGTCGCGCCGAGCGCCTGATCGGGCTGTATGACAAGGCGGGTATCGGACGTGAACGCGTGCTGATCAAGATCGCCGCCACCTGGGAAGGCATCCGCGCCGCCGAGGAGCTGGAAAAAGCCGGCGTGCAGACGAACCTGACCCTGCTCTTCTCCTTCGCCCAGGCAGCCGCCTGCGCGGATGCAGGCGTGTTCCTCATCTCGCCCTTCGTCGGGCGCATTTACGACTGGTACAAGAAGGCCGAAGGCCGCGACTACGTCGGCGCCGAAGATCCCGGCGTCCAGTCCGTATCGCGCATCTACGCCTACTACAAGGCCAACGGCTACCAGACCGTGGTCATGGGCGCGAGCTTCCGCAACCTCAGCCAGATCGAGGAACTGGCCGGCTGCGATCGTCTGACCATCAGCCCGGAACTGCTGCAGAAACTGGACGAGGACCAGGGCATCCTGGAGCGCAAGCTGAACGCCGGCGGCCAGGGCGAATCGCGCCTGGTGCTGGACCAGAGCCGTTTCCGCTGGGCAATGAACGAAGACCCGATGGCGACCGAGAAACTCGCCGAGGGCATCCGCCAGTTCGCCCGCGACCAGGAGAAGCTCGAGCTGTTGCTCGCCGCCAAGGTCTGACGAAGTCACCTGAACGAAACGGGCGATCTCCCTGCGGAGATCGCCCGTTTTGCGTTATGGATTGCCTGAGCGGTCAGCTGCGTTCGAGTGCGTTCACCAGATCGTGGAACGCCTCGCGATTGGACTCGTTGAGTCCCATCAGAATGCGGTGCGCCTCGAGCACCTTGGCGCGCACGACCTCTTCCGACTGATCCTGCGACGGCAGGTCGGTCAGGCACTCGGGGCATGGCAGCGGGCGGTCGACGATGTTGAACACCTGGTCGAAGCCCATGGATTGCAGCAGGCGCGTGATGTCCGGATGGGTGGTGACCACGGTCGGCAACAGGCCGACCTTCTGCCGCGAGAGAATCGACAACTTGGCCAGCAGGCCGAGGGTGGTGCTGTCGATGCTGCGCGTTTCGGTGAGGTCGATGACGATCGCCGAGAAATTCAACGCCGTGAAAATCTGCTCGATCGTGGCATCCAGCGCCGAACACAGGGTCAGGCGTATCTCACCGACGAACTTGAGAACGAAGGTGCCTTCCTGCTCGGCAAACTGAATTCTACCGCTACTCATGCAAGGTTCCTGCTCAGGACCAGGAGGGCAATGTCATCCGGCATTTCGCCCAGCGTGGCCAATCCGAAAACCTGGCGCAACCCGTCTAGGGTGCCGCCAGCCGACCGCACCAGCTGCGGTAACTCGGCTTCCTTGTCTTTGAGCGTATCGCCCGGCAAAAGGTCCAAAATCCCATCCGAGAGCAGCGTCAGGCTGAACGCCTCCGGCAACTCCAGGAGGTTGTCCTCGTAGGTGGCCTCGTTGAACAGGCCGACCGGCAATCCCTTCCCCTGCAGGTAACGCGCTTCCTTGCCATCGAAGAGCACAGGCAGCGGCAGATGCCCGCCAATGCTGTAGGTCAGCGTACCGCGCTCCTCGTCGATCACCCCTCCGACCATGGTCACGTGCTTGCCCAACTTGGTGTTGATCAGTCCGCGATTGATATGGCCGAGCACTTCGGACGGTTTGAAGTCCGGAAGCACTCCGTTGCGCCGCGATTCGTAGAGCAGCCGGGTGGTCATGAACTTCAGCAGCACGGTGACGAAGGCGGACGAGGCGCCATGCCCGGATACGTCCGCGAGGTAGAACACGATCCGCCGGTCGTCGACTCGGAAGTAGTCGACGAAGTCCCCCGACAGATACAGCGAAGGAATGATCTGGTGGGCGAAATGAAGGCCGTCCGAGGCCCAGGGCGTCACTGGCAGCATGTTCATCTGCACGTGGCGGCCGGCATTCTGGTCTTCCTGGAGCAGGTGCAGGCTGGCCTGCAGCTCGCGGTTGGCGTTTTCCAGCTTGACCCGGTAGCGGTCGTTTTCCGCCCGCAGGTAGGCACGGTCCAGCGCGCGGCGTACCGAGTGCTCGAGCACGGCCAGGTCTTCCAGCGGCTTGATCAGGTAGTCGGCGGCGCCCAGGCGCAGGGCCTCGACGGCATCGCTCATCACGCCGGCACCGGAAACGACGATGACCGGCGTCTCGATCTCCAGGGCGCCGATACGACGAATGAGCTCGAGCCCGTCGACCTGAGGCATGCGCAGGTCGCAGATCACCAGATCGGGATGTTCGCGTTCGAAGATCTGCAGGCCGGAAAGGCCGTTGCTCGCTTGCAGAACGCTGAAGCCGCTGTCTTCCAGATAGGCCGCGAGGCTTGCACGTACGGCCTCGTCGTCATCGATGATAAGCAGCTTGGCACTGGGATTGTGCATGAGGTATCCAGGCAAACGGCGCCGCGGACGGTTGGACTTATGCTCCTGGCCGATCAGCCAGGGCGCTTCACCGGTTCGATTCAGGCGCAGACGGTACTCCCATCCGCCAGTCGATTCAAGCATCTGGCCAGCATGGCCGGAGTGGCCTTTACACCTGAAATCGACGGGGGTTATAAGAGCCGGAACGCGCCGCACAATAACGAGAGGACACGGCCATGAGCCAGAATGATCACGCCTACAGCGAGAAACGCGATTTCATCCGCATGCGAGTCGAAGCCCCCGTGGTTCTCAGGCACGCCGGCCAGGAGATCCCCGCGCTGTGCCTGAACCTCTCCAGCACCGGCATGCAGCTGGAAGCCGAGTGCGCGCTGGCCATGGGCGACAAGGTCCAGGTGCACATCGGCTCCGACCACGCCCAGCTCAAGAGCCTCGACGCCGAGGCCGAAGTGGTGCGTGTCGCCGACCTGGGCGACGGACGGCAATCCCTCGGCCTCGCGATCCTGTCGATGAACTGAACCTGCAGAGACGAAGAAGGCGGCCCGTTGGCCGCCTTCTTCATTTCTGCATCCGGCTCAGAAGTCGTCTTCGACGTCGCCATCCTTGACCCGGAACTCGCGGTTCTGCAGGTAGGCGTTGCGCAGGAACACGTACTTGTCGCCGCTGATCATCTTCTCCGCATCCAGCAGGCTGGCGCGGGTGTCGATGGTGTCGACGGCGAAGGTCACGTTGCGTGTCGGCACATGGTCGATGTACGGGTAGACGTTGAGGAAGCTGTCCGGGATGCGCGCCGGCGCATCGCGCAGGGTGCTCGGACCGAACAGCGGCAGCACCACGTACGGGCCGCTGCCGACGCCCCAGGCGCCAAGGGTCTGGCCGAAGTCTTCGTCGCTCTTCTGCAGGCCCATGTGCTTGGCCACGTCGAAGAAGCCCAGCAGGCCGAAGGTGGTGTTGAAGATCAGGCGGCTGGTATCGACGCCGGCGTCATGCACTTTCCCCTGCAACAGGTTGTTGACCAGGTTGGTGACGTCGCCGATGTTGCCGAAGACGTTGTGAATGCCGTCCTCGAGGAACTGCGGGGTGACCGCCTGGTAGCCCTGCGCGAGCGGCTTCAGCGCGTAGGTATCGAGGGTGTCGTTGAAGCGGAAGATGCCGCGGTTGACGCTCTCCCACGGATCTTCTTCAGCGGCGTGGGCGACCAGCGGAAGCAGTGCCAGGGCAACACAGGCGAACGAGCGTGCGACGCCCTGAATCCAGCCAGTACCGATGTCGCGCATGAGGTGTCTCCTTGAGAAATCCTGTGGCGGCCCGCCACGTCCGGGCGCGCAGTATAGGGCTTGATACAAAACCCGTGAAGCGGGCTCCGGCGCCGGTAGCGCGTCAGTGCCGGTTTCGCGGGGCGTTTTGTGCGCCTATCGACGCAGGGCTTGCCCGCGATCAGCGAATCCGCTCGAACGCCGGCGGACTCATTGACCCACGCGCCCGCCGCGGCGTTCCCGGTGATAACCTGAAACCAATCTCACGGACCTTTCGAATCGGTGCAGGGTCCATGTTCTGGCTCATACAAGAAGGGAGAATCGCTATGTCTGCAAACGACCTGCAGCTGCAACTGGAAGACCTGCGCAAACAGCTGGACCAGGAACCGCCTCTCAACGATGAGGAACGCGCGTCGATCATCGAGGTGATGAACCAGATCGAGATCCAGCTGGCCTACGAGAACACCCAGCCGCCCAGCCCGAATCTGGTGGACGGCGTGAACCTGGCGGTCGAGCGTTTCGAAGTCAGCCATCCCACCCTCGCCGGCACCCTGCGAAACGTGATGCAGACCCTCGCCAGCATCGGTATCTGATGCCGTCCACGCCCCGGCAACGCCGGGGCGCCTGCCTCACTGCCGGGCGAGTCGCCGGTTGTCGAAGGTCGTCGCGTGGTTGCTGCGATACGGGTTGATGTCCAGGCCGCCGCGGCGCACGTAGCGCGCATGCACGCTGAGACGCTCCGGCTGGAGCAGATCGAGCAGATCCAGATAGATGCGCTCCACGCACTGCTCGTGGAAATCCGAGTGCTGGCGGAAGCTCACCAGATAGGCGAGAAAGTGCGCGTGGTCGAGCTTCGGACCGCGATACTGCACCATCAGGGTGCCCCAGTCAGGCTGACCGGTGACCGGGCAGTTGGACTTGAGCAGGTGGCTGTGGAAGCTTTCCTCGATCACTTCGTCCGCGTTGCAGCGCAGCAGCTCGGCCCGAGGCCGGCTGAAGTCGTCGATCTCCACATCCAGCTCGTCGATGCACACGCCGGCTGGCTCGACGATGCCCTCCTGCGCCACCCGCCCCAGCGTCTTCAATGTCACTGCCACCGTCGCGCCGGCGGCAGCGGACAGGTCGCGGACCAGAAGCGCCTGCACCTCGTCACGGGAGGCGAAACGGGTCTGGTTCAGCGAGTTGAGGTAGAGCTTGAACGACTTGGATTCGATGATGTTCGGCGAGTCCGCCGGAATCGCGAACTCGCCCACCGCCACCACCGGCTTGCCCGACACCGTCAGCCAGGACAGCTCGTAGCAGTTCCAGTAATCCACACCCGAATACGGCAGGCTCTGCGCGGTCAGGCCCAGCTCCGCCCATTTCGGCGCGCGCGGGATCGGAAACAGCAGCGACGGCGTGTAAGTGGAAACGTACTCACTGGATTTGCCTAACGGCGAGTGTTCGGCGGGATGTTGCATGGCGATGGACCTGACGGGGCGAAAACCGCGGCAGTCTATACAGTCGCCGCCCCGATAAAAACCGCAGGTGCCGGAAGGTGCCTCAGTCGATGCGGATTTCGCCCACCATTCCGGCCTGGTAATGGCCGGGCACGTTGCAGGCGAACTGCAGCCCGCTGGCCTGGGTGAAGGTCCAGACCAGCTCGCCGGTCTGCCCCGGCTGCACGAGCACGCTGTTGGGGTCGTCATGGGCCATGCCCGCGGCCGGGTTCGCCTCGCCATGGCTCATCTCGACGCCGTGATCCATGCCCGCCATGTTCGCGTGCCCGGCCAGCGCACCGGCGCTCTGCATGTCGAGCATTTCGCGCTGGTGCGCCGCGTGCATCTGCGCATCGCCGAGGTTGAATTCATGGACCAGCTTGCCCTCGTTCTTCAGCACGAAGCGCACCGTCTCGCCGGCCTTCACTTCCAGCACCTTCGGCGCGAAATAGATATCGCCCAGCGTCACCTCCACCGTCCGGGTGGCATCGACAGCCTTGCCGGGCGCGCCGAAAGCGAAGGCCTGGGCGGGCGCATGGGCCTGGGCGAGCTGGCAGAACAGCGCCAGCGCGCCGCAGACGAGGGTGGAAGAACGTGACGGCATGCTGAACTCCTGAAAGTCGACGGGTACGAGTCGCCTGAGTATAGGAAGCAGCGCCGTCGCCGACGCTGCCGTGGATCAGCGACCGCCCCCGCTCACTGGCGCATGCCGCGACCGCTCACCAGCAGGCGGATGCACACCAGATAAAGGACCGCGGTCGCGCCCAGCATGAACACCACGGCGGTGCCGATATGGATGTCGGATACGCCGAGGATGCCGTAGCGGAACGCGTTGACCATGTGCAGGATCGGGTTGGCCAGCGACACCACCTGCCAGAACGGCGGCAGCAGATGGATCGAATAGAACACCCCGCCCAGGTAGGTCAGCGGCGTCAGCACGAAAGTCGGGATGATCGAGATATCGTCGAAGTTGCGCGCGTAGACCGCGTTGACGAAGCCGCACAGCGAAAAGATCGTCGCCGCGAGGAAGATCACCAGCACCGTGATGCCGAGGTGATGCAGCGTCAGGTGTGTGAAGAACAGCGACAGCACCGTGACGATCGCCGCCACCGCCAGCCCGCGCAGGACGCCGCCGGTGACGTAGCCAATGAGGATGATGTGCGGCGACACCGGCGAAACCAGCAGCTCCTCCACCGAGCGCTGGAACTTGGCGCCGAAGAAGCTCGACACCACGTTGCCGTAGGCGTTGGTGATCACCGACATCATGATCAGCCCAGGCACGATGTACTCCATGTAGCTGAAGCCGCCCATCTCGCCGATGCGCGCGCCGATCAGCCGGCCGAAGATCACGAAGTACAACACCATGGTGATCGCCGGGGGCAGCAGCGTCTGCGGCCAGATACGCAGGAAGCGCCGTACTTCGCGGTAGACGATGGTCTGCAACGCGACCAGGTTGGGACGCAGTTCGCTGCTCATCTCGCCACCTTCGCCAGGTTCTGTTCGACCAGGGACACGAACAGCTCCTCCAGCCGGTTGGTCTTGTTGCGCAGGCTCAGCACCTCGATGTTCTGCGCCGCCAGCTGGGCGAACAGGTCGGTGATGCCGAGACTCTTCTCCACCTGCACCTCGAGGGTATGCGAGTCGATCAGGCGCGCCGGGTAACCCTCCAGCTGCGGTTCGATCAGCAGCGACTCCTTCAGGTCGAGGAGGAAGGTTTCCGCATGCAGCTTGGCCAGCAGCGCCCGCATGCTGGTGTTCTCGACGATCTGCCCGTGGTCGATGATGCCGATGTTGCGGCACAGCTGTTCGGCCTCTTCCAGATAGTGCGTGGTGAGGATGATGGTGATGCCCTTCTTGTTCAGTTCGGTGAGGAAGCTCCACATCGAACGGCGCAGCTCGATATCCACGCCGGCGGTGGGCTCGTCGAGGATCAGCAGGCGCGGTTGGTGAACCAGCGCGCGGGCGATCATCAGGCGCCGCTTCATCCCGCCGGACAGCTCGCGGGACGCGGCGTTGCGCTTGTCCCACAGGCCCAGCTGGGTCAGGTATTCCTCGGCACGCTCACGGGCCTGGCGCAACGGAATCCCGTAGTAGCCGGCCTGGGTGGTGACGATGTCGAAGACCTTCTCGAACTGGTTGAAGTTGAACTCCTGCGGCACCACGCCGATGCAGCGCTTGAGCGCCGACGGCTGCGCATCGAGGTCGTGGCCGAACACGTTGACCGTGCCGCCGCTCTTGTTCACCAGGGTCGAGAGAATGCCGATGGTGGTGGACTTGCCGGCCCCGTTGGGGCCGAGCAAGGCGAAGAAATCGCCTTCGGCCACTTCCAGATCGATGCCCTTGAGGGCCTGGAAGCCGTTGCCGTAGGTTTTGGTCAACTGCCGGATGGACAGTGCAGAACTCATAATGAATGCACGCGCGAGGAAGAGAGTGGATTAGATAGGGGCGAAACGTCCCGATTGCAACCGCGTGTTTCGTGGCACGGCGCTCAGGTGAGCGCCGTCATCACCGCACGCTGGAAGGCCGGGCGCTCGCGCAGACGCGCATACCAGGCTTCCAGATGGGGCAGCGAGGGCCGTTCGATCGGCATCTCGAACCAGGCGTAGATGAAGCTCCCCAGCGGGATATCGCCCATGCCGAACGCCTCACCGGACAGCCACGGCTGGCGGGCCAGGGCCTGTTCGGGAACCGCCAGCAGGTTGGCGCAGAGGCTACGCGCCGCTTCGATGGCGGCGAGGTCGCGGTCGGCTTCGGCAGTGCGCAGCATTCCCCAGAACACCGTGCGGTACGGCGCGGCCAGCGACGAGGTCATCCAGTCCATCCAGCGATCGGCGCTGGCGCGCGCCTGCAGTTCCGCCGGCTGCAATCCGCCGTCGGCATGCTTGGCGCTCAGATAGCGGACGATGGCGTTCGACTCCCAGAGCACGAAACCGTCGTCCTCGATCAGCGGGACCAGGCCGTTGGGGTTCTTCGCCCGGTACTCCGCGTCGCCGACCACGCCGAAGGCGCCGCCGGCGTCGATCTGCTCGTACGGCAGGCCAAGTTCCTCGGCGCACCAGAGCACCTTGCGCACGTTGTTGGAGTTCCTGCGGCCCCAGATCTTCAGCATCACGTACCTCGGCTCGTTCCATTGCAATGGTCGAAGTCTACCTTCCCCGAGACCGTCATGGGCCATGGCGATGGGCGAACTCCCCTATCCGCCGGGGGTCACTATCCACGAAGCGGTCGGCCCGAGATGGACGATGATCCACCCGGGATCGCACCATGGCGATCCGCCCGAACCGCTCCTGCCGCCACCACGAACGGTGGCGGCCAGTTCCAGACAGCACTGCCTTCGAATGCTGTCTTCACGGAGGATTTCACATGCTGGTCGTTTGGTTGCTGGTTCTTGTCGTCGGCATCGCCCTGCTCGCCCACTGGCGTGTATCGCCACTGCCGTCTCTCGCCGCGGTCGCGGTCTACCTGGTCGCCATGGGCGTTTCCGGCCATGCGCCGGTGTTGCTCATGCTGGTCCTGTGGCTGCTGTGGCTGGCCATCGCGGTGCCGCTGCTGCTGCCCGATTTCCGCCGCCGGGTGTTCAGCGGGCCGCTGTTCAACTGGTTCCAGAAGGTGCTGCCGCCGATGTCGGCCACCGAGAAGGAAGCCATCGATGCCGGCACCGTGTGGTGGGACGGCGAGCTGTTCAGCGGCCGGCCCAACTGGGATGTGCTGCTCGACTATCCCGCGCCCCGGCTGACCGACGAGGAACGCGCCTTCATCGAGGGGCCGACCAACGAACTCTGCGCCATGGTCAGCGACTGGGACATCGCCCAGCGAATGGACCTGCCGCCCGAAGCCTGGGACTTCATCAAGGCCAACGGTTTCTTCGCCCTGATCATTCCCAAGCAGTACGGGGGCAAGGGCTTCTCCGCCTATGCGCACTCGCAGATCGTGATGAAGCTGGCGACCCGTAGCGGCGACCTGGCATCCACGGTGATGGTGCCCAACTCCCTCGGCCCGGCCGAACTGCTGCTGCATTACGGCACCGAGGAACAGCGCAACCACTACCTGCCGAGCCTCGCCAGCGGCCAGGACATCCCCTGCTTCGCCCTCACCGGCCCGCATGCCGGCTCCGACGCCGGCGCGATGACCGACAGCGGAATCATCTGCAAGGGCGAGTGGGAGGGCCAGGAAGTGCTCGGCCTGCGCCTGACCTGGGAAAAGCGCTACATCACCCTCGGGCCGGTCGCCACCCTCCTCGGCCTGGCGTTCAAGACCTACGATCCGGACCATCTGCTCGGCGAGCAGGAGGAACTTGGCATCACCCTGGCGCTGATTCCGACCTCCACGCCGGGTGTCGAGATCGGCCGCAGGCATGTCCCGCTGGGCGCGGCGTTCATGAACGGTCCGAACTCCGGCAAGGACGTCTTCGTGCCGCTGAGCTACATCATCGGTGGCGAGGAAATGATCGGCAAAGGCTGGATGATGCTGATGAACTGCCTGTCGGTCGGACGCTCGATCTCGCTGCCGGCGGTGGGCACCAGCGCGGCCAAGGCCACCGGTTACGCCAGTGGGCGCTACGCGCAGATCCGCGAGCAGTTCAACGTGCCGCTGTCGGCGTTCGAGGGTATCCAGGAAGCGCTGGCGCGTATCGGCGGCAACGCCTGGCTGACGGATGCTGCCCGCGTACTCACGGCCAATGCGGTCGACCTGGGCGAGAAACCCTCGGTGCTCTCCGCGGTGCTCAAGTACCACCTGACCGAGCGCGGTCGCGAGTGCATCGCCCACGCCATGGATATCCACGGCGGCAAGGGGATCATCATGGGGCCGAAGAACTACCTCGGCCGATCCTGGCAGGCGGCGCCGATCTTCATCACCGTGGAAGGCGCGAACATCCTGTCGCGCAACCTGATGATCTTCGGCCAGGGCGCGATTCGCTGCCATCCGTTCGTGCTCAAGGAAATGGCCCTGGTCCACGAACCGGACCGCGACGCGGCGCTGGTGAAGTTCGACCGCCTGCTGATGCAGCACATCGGCTTCGCCGTCAGCAACGCCGCCAGCACGCTGGTGCTCGGGCTCAGCTTCGGCCTGCTCGGCAAGGCGCCGGGGCGCGGTTTGTCGCGCAGCTATTTCCGCTCACTGAACCGCCTGGCAGCGGCCTTCGCCATGCTCGCCGACCTCAGCATGATGCTGCTGGGTGGCGAGCTGAAGCGTCGCGAGCGGCTCTCCGCGCGCCTCGGCGACGTGCTCAGCTACCTGTACCTGGGCTCGGCGGCGCTCAAGCGCTTCCATGACCTGGGTTACCCGGCGGAGCAACAGGCGTTGTTGAGCTGGTCGCTGGAGGAATGCCTGGGCAAGGCGGAACTGGCGCTGGAGGGCATTCTTGCCAACTTCCCGAACCGTCTGCTGGGTGCCCTGTTGACCCTCGTGGTGTTCCCCTTCGGTCGCCGTCATCCCGGCCCGAGCGACGAGCTGGACGCCGAAGTGGCTGCAATCCTCGGCCGCCCCGAAGGCGACCCGGCGCTGGAGCAACTGCTCGACGGCTGCTTCCGCCCGCAGGACCCGAACGATGCGGTGGGCGGCCTGAAACACGCCTTCGACCTGCTCGCGTCCAGCCACGCCACCTCGCGCAAACTGCACAAGGCGCTGAAGGACGACCAGTTCCAGCCCAAGGCCGGGCAGAACCCGATCGATGCGGCCCTCGAGGCTGGCGTGCTCAGCAGCGAGGAGGCTCACACCCTGCACCAGGCTGAAATCGCTCGGCGCGCGGTGATCGACGTCGACGACTTCGCTAAGGAAGACCTACTGCCCAGCGCCGACAAGGTGCGCTGATTCCCAACGGCGCGCCGGGCCGGGGTAACCCGGCTCATATCGGCTAGCCACATGGCCTGGCCTACGCGGCCCCGCTATGATGCGCGCCCCCACTTCACAGGTATCCCATGGCCACTTCATACATCAATCACAACCTGACACTGCTGGCCCACCTGCGCGGCATCCTGATCGCCCTCGGCGAAGCCGAGCAGGTTCCGGATGAAAGCCATGCGCTGTTCGTCGAGCGTTTCGACGAACTGGTCAAGGCGCTGCCGAACATCCCCGAGGAACGCCACCTCGGCCAGGACATGATCTGTCAGGTGTTCCACCGCTACCCGCAGATCGCCCATCTGGTGCCGCGCGATCTGCTGTGGTTCTTCGGCGGCGACTGCCTGCATTTCATGCCGGAGGAGGAAATCGCCCAGTTCCAGGACCTCGAGGAACGCCGCTTCGCAGCCGAAGAGAAAGGCGAACCCTTCGACTGGGGCCAGGAGCGTCAACTCCTGTCGATACCCGAGCAGACCGCCAAGCACTGACGGGCACGCCGAAAAAAGGCCCTCGCGAATCGATCGCGAGGGCCTTTTTTTGTCTGCGGGGGTGCTCGCCTTCAGGCGGCCGGCCGGCATCGCCGAAATCAGGCTCGGTCATCGGCGCGTCATACCGCGCAGGGAATGCCCAGCTCGACCCACAACCCATCCTGCGCATAACTCAGCTCCGCCGGAGCGCGGCTGCTGGTGGGGTTCTGCGCGAAGATATCGGCCTCGCGCTCGGGATCGCTGTCGCCGACCAGCACGCGGCGTTGCGTGCGCGCTTGCAACGCCGTCAGCAGTTCCGGGTAAGGCATCTGCCAGCCCTTGCCGTCGGCGACGGCCGCGACCACCGGGATCATCGCCACCAGGCGCGAGTCGGTCATCTTCTCGAGGCCAAGGGCCTTGGCGGTGGCATTGTGGCTGCAATGATGACCGACCTTGTACAGCGTGACCCGCCGCAGGATGTCGTCCAGCACCTGTGGCGCCGGTTCGCCGTCGACAGCGGCGCGCGGATAGGTATGGTCGCCCCAGGAGATCCAGTTGCCGACCTGGGCATCGCCGGGGAACAGCAGTACCTGGCCATCGGGCAACTCGAACGCCAGCACCAGGCTGGTGTTGTTGGTGTCGGAATCCATCTTCAGGGCAATGCACTCGGCGCTGTCGAGCCATTCGTCCTCGATGTTCCGCCACGCCTGGTCGGCGTCGAAGTAGCGCTGCTCGACGCTCGCCAAAGGACCGGGAGGCTGGGCCATCCCCGCCTTTCGCGCCTCTTCTCGGCTGCGCCGGTGCGGCTGGGCGAAAGGCGAACCCTGCTCCACCACGGGCTCACCGAGCGCTCGCAGGGCGTGGTCCTCCAGTGCGATCGCCTCGTCGAGACTGCTCAGGTAGACCTCCTTCCCGGTGCCCGCCGATGGAAGGTCCTTGCGCAGGCGCAGCTCGTCGCGCGGCGGCCCCATCACGTTGACCTTCAAGGTCGGCGCCGCCCGCGGCCGGACCACGTCGCCCGGTTCCAGGTAGCACGTTGCCTGCCCGCCCGCCTTGCGCCGCAGCCGTTCGATGATCGACTGCTTGGCGCCTACTGCATCACCGCCGTCGGCAGGCGGGATGAATTCCGCCAGCGACGCCACCGTGCCGATCCTCGGGTCCTGGCTGAAGGCGCTGCTGGAACGGGCGATCGCGGTGACTTTCGCCAGCGCGCTTTTCACCCTGTCGAATCGGGCGTGCAGACGGATCGCCTGCGGATCGCTCGGGTTCTCCGTCCAGGCGAGCCAGAGCTCGTCGATGGTGAACGCGTCGCCGAAGAAGCGCTCCTTCTCGTAGAGGAAACCGGACAGGTGATCGTGGTGTTCGTGGGTCAGCACCACCAGATCCAGCACCCCGCCGGTGGTGGCGTGGAGGTCGTCGACGATGCGCCTCATCTGCTCTTTCGCGCCCTTCACGCCTTGCAGCACGCCGCAATCGATGAGGATGTGGATGTCGCGTTCGGCCTGGCCGTAGCGCAGCAGAAAGCAGTCGCCGAGGATGCCGCGGTACATGCGTACCGCCATGGAGCCGTTGGGAATGGATGCGCCCATGGGGTCAGACTCCGCGGTGGGTCATGGCGAACGGATTGTCCTGCTTGCGCGGCCCCCGGTAGTTCATCGCCAGTCCGGCCTGCCCGGCCTGCAGGAAATGGCGTTGAGCATCGAGGCGAACACCGTCGTCGATGCGCTTGCGGATCACGTAGCGCAGCGAGCCGTCGCGCAAGTCGATGATCAGCGTGGCGCCGCCGCGAAAGGTGAAATCCCAGCTACCGGGTTCCGCCGGTGCCAGCGGGAGAGCGTCCTGCGCCAGTTGTCGTTCTTCGGAGAAGTAGCCGCGACGACGCTGGGTGATTTCGATCACCAGTTGCCGCAGATCCTGCCCGTCCGGCCCGGCGCGCCGGCTGGTGCGCACCGAATGGACTTCGACGGCAGGCTGCCTGGCATGCCCGCGCGTGCCGGGGAACAGCGAACCGGCGATGCCCTCGGCCGCCTCGCGGGCCATGAACCAGACGCCGAGCGTGCGCTCCCACTGCGGGTCGCTGGCCTGGGAGCGCATCAGCCATTGCCAGACCAGCAGGCGGTTCTCCTCGGACTGGGCGAAGGCCTTGTCGCGCTGGTACTGCGGCGTCAACCGCAACTGGGCGGCGGTTTTCCCGTGTGCCGAGTATTTGAACTGCAGCAACTCGTCCACCGCCGGCGGGTCGATGGGCGACTCCCAGAGCAGGCTGTCCGGCGCCAGCGACAGGCACCGGTCGGGCAGGATGCCGCGGCGGCGAAACGCCTGGATCACCGCCAGGCGGTAGTGCATCGGATCGTCCGGCACCAGATCGGTGTCGGCGGTGACGATGGCGCGCAGGAACTCGCCGAAGTGCACGTCCACCGGCGGCAGGTAATCCAGCGCGCGGATGCACAGGCGCAGCACATGATCGGCGGACTTCACCGCCTCGCGGGTCAAGCGCTCGATCAGTTCGGGCGCCAGCGGCCGCGGATTCTGCTCGTCGCCACCGAAAAGGCGCATCAGGTCCGCCGTGCGTTGCTCGTAGATGGTGACGAAGGCATCGAAGATGGCCGCCACCAGGATCGCGCCCCGCTCGTGCGGTTCGGTCAGCGTCGCCAGCAGAGTGGGATCGGGCAACTGGTCGCCGTTCTTGTCGTCGATGGCTTCGCGCAGCGCCGCGTAACGCCCGGTCGCCTCGCCGAACTGGCGCGCCAGCCCGGTGAGCCAGGAACGTTCGGACAGGCGACCGCGGCGCGTCGCCAACTGGCTGGAAACGACTTCCGGCAGGGTGAAATGCATCATCAGCGCGACGATGTCGGCGAATGCCTCGTGGAAAGCCAGGCTGTCGACGCTGGTCGACTCGATGTAACGCCGATGCAGCCCGTCGAGGATCGCATGGGTGGTTTCGTGGGCGATGATGTCGTGGGACAGCGCGGTGAACACCCAACCGCCCGGCAGGTTCACCCCCGGATCGCTCAGCGACGCCTTGAAGTAGCCGAACAGCAGGGCCTTCTTGCTCGGGCTGTAATAGGCGTTGGCCTCGCGCAGCGCATGCGGATAGATGCGCAGCTTCGGCACCGGCTGGTACTGCTCGCCATCCCAGATGGGCGACCAGAAGATCTTGCGCCCCAGCGCCCGCTCGAACAGCTTGACGGTCTTCATGGCCACGGCGAATACCATCTGCTGATGGAAACGCGGATCGCCCTCGGACGGCGTCAGGCCATCCTGCGCCAGCAGATGCGGGTGGTTGAGGTCCACCGGCTGGTAGAACTGGTCGCTGGCGGGATCGACGTCGATGACCTCCAGGTATTCGTTCACCGGCCCCGGCGAAATGCCCTCCTCCCAGCGTTCCTCCCAGGGAATCGACACCGTTGCGTGGTTGATCCGTGCCGTCTCGATCAGCGTCGAGGCCTGTGGATCGAGGGCGTACACGCGCAGCTTGCGCATGGCCGGTTGCAGGTAGTCGGAGTTGCCCATCGGATGTCCTTGCCAACGGCGTTGACCGAACGTACTGAACGGCAGGAAGACTCAAGCACTGCCGGGGTGTTTGCAGTCAAGAGTCGAATCAGACCCCTGTCAAAAGCCGTCCATAGACCGATTCGGCCTCATCGCTATCGCCACATCGACTAGCCGAAGGGCGATTTCGCCCGCCCGGGTCGTTGGCGCTTCCCAGCGCGCTGCTAGCCTATGTCGCAGCTTCAGCCAGCGATGTCCGCGCTTCTGGCCAGATGCTCCCGCAAAAGCCACAGAGGACATCGACATGGCGATCGAGCTGAATGGACAAAGCAAACGAATCGGGCTGGCGCTGTCCGGCGGAGGATTTCGCTCGGCGGCGTTTCATCTGGGCGTGATGCGCCAGCTCGAGGCGCTCGGCCTGCTCGGCAAGCTGGACCTGATCAGCTGCGTCAGCGGAGGCAGCATCGCCGGTGCCAGCGTGGCGCTGAACTGGCAGGCGCAGAACAGGCTGGGGCCGCTCGACAGCTACCTGCGTACCCAGTCGATCGCGGTGGCCTCGTTCATTGGCGGCGCCCTGGACATCTTCGAGACCCGCCTGGAAAAACTCGCCGACTCCTACGACAAGCATCTGGTAAGCGGAAAAACGCTGGCGGCCTTGAGCGCGGGTCCACGCCTCTATCTGAACGCCACCAACCTGGCGACCGGGAACCTGTTCTTCTTCGTTTCCGGCGGCGGCAAACCCAGCGAACTCGGCGAGTACGAACTCGGCGTGATCGAAGCACCGGCCTTCCCCCTGAGCCTGGCAGTCGCGGCGTCCTCGGCGTTTCCACCGGTCTTCCCGCCGCTGCGGCTCGGCCCCGACCGCTACCAACCGAAGGCCGAGTTCGCCATCGAGTACGTGACCCTGACCGACGGTGGCGTCTACGACAACATGGGCATCAACCCGCTGCTGGCGAAGAGAAATGCACTGGACTACCTGATCGTCAGCGACGGCGGCAAGCCCTTCGCTCTCGACAGCCGCCCCACGGAATCCGGCGCCATCGTCCTGAAGGCCGGGCTGGATATCATGATGGAACAGATACGCGGCCTGGAATTCGACCGCCTCGAGCATCGCGCCCTGGCCGGCGTCGGGCCGAAACCGATGTGGTTCTCCATAGACAGCACCGAAGGCGAGGCCCAGGCCGGCGACGCCGCTTTCGCCTCGGCCATCGATACCAACCTGAGGCGGCTGTCCGAAGCGGAAATGAACGTACTCACCCGGCATGGCGCCGCATTGGTGAAAGCACGCCTCGAGAGGTACGCAGCGGAACTGCTGGCCGGCTAGCTTCGCTGGGGACGCCGCGCGGGAGAGAACCGCCCATGGGAAGAATGCCGAAAACGAAAAAGGCGGCCCGGAGGCCGCCTTTTTTGGCTATCAGGCTTTGGTGAGCCTGACTGCAGATTTGGAGCGGGAAACGAGACTCGAACTCGCGACCCCGACCTTGGCAAGGTCGTGCTCTACCAACTGAGCTATTCCCGCAATGGCGTCCCCTAGGGGACTCGAACCCCTGTTACCGCCGTGAAAGGGCGGTGTCCTAGGCCACTAGACGAAGGGGACGCAGCCCGGAACTTACAACTTCTTTTCCGGCTTCTGGCGTTTCGCTTTTGGCTTCACGCTGGAAGTGGCGCGCATTCTATTTAGCCTTCGAAAGGTCGTCAAGCACCCTTCAAATATTTTTTTAAATCAACGACTTCAACTGCTGTCAGCGCGCCACTATCGGATGACACGCCAAGCCTCTACACTCGGGCAAAACGCGCACACTACTAAGGTGAAGAAGATGTCACCCATCGTCATTTCGGTTCTGGTAGCCGCCGGCATCCTGCTATTGCTGGGCATCGGCTACATCAACCACATGGTGGAAAACAACGCGCTGGAGAAAGCGCGGCTGCGCGCTGACCTCACGGACCGCACCCGTCGCATCGGCGATCTGTCGGAGGTCTTCCCCGGGCAGTACATGACGCCGTCGCTCAAGCTGCTGCTGGTCGGGCTGGAGCTCAAGCTCAGCGAACGGCTGCTGACGGTCGACAAGAACAACGCCGAGCTGCGCGCCCGCATCGCCTACCTGCAGCCGCTGTTCGCCCAGGGTGAAGGCATAGTCCCGGGCAACCCGCCGCAGCCGATCAACAATGACGGTCAGGCCAAGGAAGTGCGTTTCCAGCTGGAAACGCTGCACGGGCAGATCACCCGCGCCGCGCAGGAAGGCCTGCTCTCGGCCAACGATGCCAAGCAGTGGATCGCCAACGTGCGGCACATCCTGGTGCTGCTCCACATCGAGTTCTTCACCAACCTCGGTCAGCAGGCGCTGCAACAGAAGCTGCCGCGTCAGGCGCGGCTGGCTTACGAGCGTGGCGTGCAGTTCCTGCGCAAGCAGCCCAACGTCGCGCAGTACAAGGCAGAGCGCGAGAAGCTGGAGCAACAGCTGGCGCAGACCGAAGCGATGATCCTCGCCTCCGACCAGCCACATCTGGAAGAAAACACCGAGCTGAATGCCGGCCTGTCGCAGCTGGAGGAGGATGACGTCTGGCAGAAGAAGAAAATCTACGACTGAGGACTACGCTCAGCAGTCGGTCAGCCGCAGGAAGATCGCCGCCAGACGCTCCAGGCCCTGCTGGTCCGCCTCGCCGAAGCGGGCCAGGTCGGGGCTGTCCAGGTCGAGCACGCCGATCAGTCGCCCGTCCTTGAGCAACGGAATGACCAGTTCGCTGTTCGAGGCGCTGTCGCAGGCGATGTGACCCGGAAATGCATGCACATCCTCGACCCGCTGGGTTTTCCCGGTTGCCGCCGCGGTGCCGCAGACGCCACGCCCGAAGGGAATCCGCACGCAGGCCACCTTGCCCTGGAACGGCCCCAGCACCAGCTCCTCGCCACGCGCCAGGTAAAACCCCGCCCAGTTCAGCGCGCCAAGCTCATGAAACAGGAACGCCGAGAACTGCGCCGCGTTGGCGATGAAATCGCGCTCTCCGGCCAGCAGCGATTCCAGTTGGGCCGCCAGCAGGCCGTAGCCTTCGAGGCCCTCGCCGACCTCGTCGAGCGCGATCATGCCTCGCTCCCCAGCAATTGCAGCCCGACCCACTGGCGGGCGAACTGGTACGCGCAGCGCCCGTTGCGGTTGCCACGACCCGAAGCCCAGCGGATCGCCTGCTTCTCCAGCTCCTCGCTCCATTGCCATTGCAGGCCCGCCTGCTCTGCCATGCTGCCGATCCAGTGGCGCACGACATCGAGGAAATGCTCCTGGGTGAAGGGGTAGAAAGACAGCCACAGGCCGAAGCGGTCGGACAGCGCAATCTTGTCCTCCACCGCCTCGTTGGGGTGCAGCTCGCCATCCACCATCTGCCAGTTCTCGTTGTCGCTCTGCTTCTCGGGCACCAGATGGCGGCGGTTCGAGGTGGCGTAGAGCAGCACATTCTCCGGCGCGCGCTCCAGCGAGCCGTCGAGCACGCTCTTGAGCACGCGGTAGTCGCCCTCGCCCGCCTCGAACGACAGGTCATCGCAGAACAGCACGAAACGCTGCGGCAGACGCATCAGTTGCTCGACCACCCGCGGCAGATCGGCCAGGTGATCGCGCTCGATCTCGATCAGGCGCAGGCCGGCGGCGGCGTTTTCAGCCAGCAGCGCCCGGACCAGCGACGACTTGCCGGTGCCACGAGCGCCCCAGAGCAAGGCGTGGTTCGCCGGCAGGCCGTCGAGGAACTGCCGGGTGTTGCGCGCCAGTTGCTCGCGCTGGCGGTCGACGCCGATCAGGTCGTCGAGGTTCAGGTCGAGGCTGACCTGCAACGGCAACAGGAAACCGGAGCGCCCTTCGCGCTGCCAGCGCGCGGCCAGGCAGTGGCTCCAGTCGAGCGGCGGGCGCACCGCCGGGAGCAACGGATCGAGGCGGGCCAGGACGCTTTCGGCACGTTCCAGAAAGGCGGTCAAACGGGGTTCCATCGAATACTCCTGCGACTCGTCGATGACGCACCGGGCGATGCCGGCGACGCGGTTGATTGGGCTATGCTTGGACGGCGACGGACTCGAGTTGGCCGCTACCCATGGATATATCGTTCACCGACCGCTTGTCATTCAAGCAGGCCAGCCTGACGGTACTGGTAGCATTCATTCTCGGCACGCTGCTGAGCCTGATCCAGGTAGGCGTCGATTATGCCAGCGAAGATGCGTCCATCGATCGCGAGATGCAGACGCTGCTGGAAATCGCCCACAACCCCGCGGCGCGCATCGCCTACAACATCGACGCGGAACTGGCGCAGGAACTGGTCGAAGGCCTGCTGCAATCCCCCGCCGTGATCCGTGCGGAAATCATCGACAACGACGGGGTGACCCTGGCGAGCGTCAGCCGGACACCGCATGTCGATGGCTATCGACTGTTCAGCGACATGCTGTTTGGCGAGCACCGCGGCTTCGAATCGACCCTGTTCGTCGACCACGACCCCGGCGAGAACCTCGGCCTGCTGCGTCTGCAAGTCGACACCTATGCCTTCGGCGACCACTTCCTGCGCCGCTCCTTGATCACCCTTCTTTCCGGCTTCGCCCGCAGCCTGCTGCTTTCGCTGATCCTGCTGGTGATGTTCTACGCCATGCTGACCAAGCCGCTGGCCGGCCTGGCGCGTGCACTGAGCACCCGCGACCCGCGCGACCCGCATCAGCGGCTGGAGCTACCGGCGGGCCATGAGCACGACGAAATCGGCGTGCTGGTGCATGCCATCAATCAGCAATTGCAGCTGACCAGTGCCGAGATCGAGCAGCGCCGCGAAGCCGAGAATCGACTGACGCAGTACCTCGGCGAACTCGAAGACATCGTTTCGGCGCGCACCGCCGAAGTGGAAGCGGCCAACGCGCGCCTCATGGCCTCCAACCGCGACCTGCAGGCCGCCAAGCGCACCGCACAGGAAACCGCGCAGGCGCGTGCCGCCTTCCTCGCCCACATGAGCCACGAAATCCGGACGCCGTTGAACGGCCTGCTGGGGATGCTTTCGCTGTCGATGGACGGCCCGCTAGGCACCGAGCAGCGCCAGCAGCTGTCGATTGCCCACGATTCGGGCAAGGTCCTGGTGGAGCTGCTCAACGATATCCTCGACCTGTCCAAGTTCGAGGCCGGGCAACTGGAGCTGGAGCGGATTCCCTTCGACCTGGGCAGCCTGGTGGAGGACACCGCCAGCCTGCTGTCGCAGAACGCCAGCCCCGGCGTGGAGTTGACCTGCCTGATCTCGCCGGGGCTGCCGAGCCAGTTGCTGGGCGATCCGACGCGTGTCAGGCAGATCGTCAGCAATCTGCTTTCCAATGCGCTCAAGTTCACCCGCACGGGCCGCGTCGATGTGAAGGTCCGGCCCAGCGCGAACGGTGTCTGCATCATCGTTCGGGACACCGGGATCGGTATCCCGCCCGCGGCCCAGGCGCGGATCTTCCATCCGTTCGCCCAGGGCGGCGCCGGCATCACCCGCCAGTACGGCGGCACAGGGCTCGGCCTGGCGCTGGCACGGCGCCTCTGCGAAGCCATGCAGGGCGAGCTTGAGCTGGATTCGCGCGAAGGCCAGGGCAGCCAGTTCATCGTCGACCTGCCACTGCCGGCGCACCAGTTGGCCGCGCCCGTCCACCGCATGACCGGGCGGGTCGTCGCGCAGATCGCCGCCGACAGCGGCCTGGATGAACTCCTCGACACCTGGCTGCCGGCGTTCGGCCTGGAATACTGGCGCCAGGACCCTTCGCAGTCTCTCTCCGGGACGCAGGTCGATCTGCTGATCAGCGATCGCGCGGAAAACCTGCTCGGCCTGCGAGCCGAAACCTCGGCGCCGCTGCTGCTGATCACGGCCTACGGCAACTTCCTGCCGACCGAGGAAACGGCGCACCTGGCACCGCTGGAGCAGTTGGCACGACCGCTGTCGCGCGCCGCGCTCGCGCAGTCGCTGTCACGCCTGCTCGGCCAGGAGCCGACCAACGTCGATCCACAGCAGCGCGAGGAAAAGCCGTTGCGCCGCGCACGGGTACTGCTGGTCGAAGACAACGCGGTCAACCAGCTCGTGGCCAAGGGCATGCTCGGCAAGCTGGGCTGCGAGGTGGCGGTCGCCGGACATGGCGCCGAGGCGCTGGCGTACCTGGAGGAGCAGGACGTCGATCTGGTGCTGATGGACTGCAACATGCCGGTGATGGACGGCTACGAAGCCAGCCGGCGAATTCGTCGCGACGGACGCTGGGCCGACCTGCCGATCATCGCGCTCACCGCCAATGCCCTGCCGGACGAACGCGAGCGCTGCCGCAGCTGCGGGATGAACGACTACCTGGCCAAGCCGTTCCGCCGCGAAGAACTGGCGGCGATGCTCGACACCTGGTTTTCACCCTCCGCCCACTAGCGAACCGCCCTTCAGCGATCCATCAGGTGCAGCAGCCGGTCCAGGCGTTCGCGCAGCTCGATCAGCTCACCGGCATCCACATCCGCCATGCAGTGCAGGCGCTGCTGCACCGGGGGAACCTGGCCACGCAGGGCCACACCAGCCTCGGTGAGGCCGAGGTGCACCTCCCGCTCGTCCCGAACGGCGCGCTGCCGGCGCACCAGGCCGAGTTGTTCGAGGCGCTTGAGCAACGGCGTCAGGGTTCCGGAATCCAGCATCAGGCGCTGGCCCAGCGCCTTGACCGTCGGCTGCCCGGGGTCGCTGGCCTGCCATTCCCAGAGCACCATCATCGCCAGGTACTGCGGATAGGTCAGGCCGAGCGCATCGAGCATCGGCTTGTAGCCGCGGATGACCGCCCGCGAAGCGGCGTACAGCTTGAAGCAGATCTGCTGATCCAGCGCCAGACCGGCCTCCTCGGCAGGACTCACTTGAGCAGCGCCTCGATCTCTCCGGTCAGCTCCTCGGGCTTGGTGGTGGGCGCGAAACGCTTGACCAGCTGGCCGTCGGCGCCGATCAGGAACTTGGTGAAATTCCACTTGATGCCCTGGCTGCCGAGCAAGCCGGGAGCACGCTTCTTCAACTGGACGAACAGCGGGTGCGCGTCGGCGCCATTGACGTCGACCTTCTTGAACAGCGGGAAACTGACACCGAAGTTCAGTTCGCAGAATTCGGAGATGGCGCTCTCGTCGCCGGGTTCCTGCTTACCGAACTGGTTGCACGGGAACCCGAGCACCACCAGGCCCCGGTCCTTGTAATCCTGCCAGAGCTTTTCCAGGCCCTGGTATTGCGGAGTGAAGCCGCACTTGCTCGCGGTGTTCACTACCAGCAGGGCCTTGCCACCGAAGTCGGCGAGGGATTTCTGTTCGCCCTTGATGGTGGTGCAGGGTATGTCGAGGAGTACGTCGCCCATGGTTGTTGTCCTTGTGCAGGGGAAAGGAGACGGGAAAATAGCAATCAATTGAATTGTGCACAATTTATCTTGATCTGCAGGACCTTTTCAGTTCGCCAAGCAGCGACGTTACAGCGCTAGGTAAGGTGGGCTGAAGCCCACCCTACCGAGGGCGGTGCTTCTGGTGGAATCACGCGTCGCGCGGTTCCAGCTTCAGCGACGCCGAGTTGATGCAGTAGCGCATACCGGTCGGGCGCGGACCATCTGGGAACAGGTGGCCGAGGTGGGCGTCGCAGCGCGCGCAGCGTACTTCGACACGGTGCATGCCGTGGCTGAAGTCCTCCAGTTCGCGGATCGCCTCGGGCGACACCGGCTGGAAGTACGCCGGCCAGCCGCTGCCGGAGTCGTACTTGGTTTCGGAGTCGAACAATGCGGCGTCGCAGCAGGCGCAGCGGTAGAGGCCGGGCGTCTTGCTGTCGTTGTACTTACCGGTGAACGGACGCTCCGTACCGCCCAGGCGGCAGATGTGGAACTGCTCGTCGGAGAGCTCCTCGCGCCAGGCGTCCAGGGGTTTTTCAAGCTTGTCCATGGGGTTACCTCGTAGCGGAAAAAAGCCCGGGCTGTACCTTTTCCGGTCATCGGGCCGGACGTATCATGCCTGACTTTCGACAGCGGCCTGGCGTCCGGGTTGCGGCCCGCCCCCTCTCCGCCCTCCTCCAAGCGCGACCGTCCGCCGCGCCATTCGGGACATCCAGCCTCATGCAGTTCAGCAAATCGAACAAGCTCGCCAACGTCTGCTACGACATCCGCGGCCCGGTGCTCAAGCACGCCAAGCGCCTGGAAGAGGAAGGCCAGCGCATCCTCAAGCTGAACATCGGCAACCCGGCGCCGTTCGGTTTCGAGGCGCCCGAGGAAATCCTCCAGGACGTGATCCGCAACCTGCCCACCGCGCAGGGCTACAGCGACTCGAAAGGCCTGTTCAGCGCGCGCAAGGCGGTGATGCAGTACTACCAGCAGAAGCAGGTCGAAGGCGTCGGGATCGAGGACATCTACCTGGGCAACGGCGTTTCCGAGCTGATCGTGATGTCGATGCAGGCGCTGCTCAACAACGGCGACGAGGTGCTCATCCCGGCCCCCGACTACCCACTGTGGACCGCCGCGGTGGCGCTTTCCGGCGGCAAGCCGGTGCACTACCTGTGCGATGAACAGGCCGGCTGGTTCCCCGACCTCGCCGACATGAAGGCGAAGATCACGCCGAACACCAAGGCGATCGTGCTGATCAACCCGAACAACCCGACCGGCGCGGTGTACTCCAAGGAAGTGCTCGAGGGCATCGTCGAACTGGCGCGGCAGAACGGGCTGGCGCTGTTCTCCGATGAAATCTACGACAAGATCCTCTACGACGAGGCGGTGCACATCTCCACCGCTTCGCTGGCGCCGGACGTGCTCTGCCTGACCTTCAACGGGCTGTCCAAGTCCTACCGCGTGGCGGGTTTCCGTTCCGGCTGGGTGGCGATTTCCGGGCCCAAGCAGCATGCGCAGAGCTACATCGAGGGCCTCGACATCCTCGCCAACATGCGCCTGTGCGCCAACGTGCCGAGCCAGCATGCGATCCAGACCGCGCTGGGCGGCTACCAGAGCATCAACGACCTGGTGTTGCCCAACGGCCGCCTGCTGGAACAGCGCAACCGCACCTGGGAGTTGCTCAACGACATCCCCGGCGTCAGTTGCGTCAAGCCGATGGGCGCGCTCTACGCGTTCCCGAGGATCGACCCGAAGGTCTGCCCGATCCACAACGACGAGAAGTTCGTCCTCGACCTGCTGCTCTCGGAGAAACTGCTGATCGTCCAGGGCACCGCGTTCAACTGGCCGTGGCCGGACCATTTCCGGGTGGTCACGCTGCCGCGCGTCGACGATCTCGAACAGGCCATCGGACGCATCGGCAACTTCCTCAAGACCTATCGCCAATGAGCCAGCGGGGCGCCTGATGGATCTGCAGATCGACGAGTTCTACAAAAATGCCGCTGCCGGCATGCTGCTGCTCTATCAGGCATTTCCGCGCAAGGTGGGGCTGTACGTCGTCGACCTCATCGGCTTCGAGGAGCCCGACGAGTTCGGCCTGCCGAGCAAGCGTCACCAGAGCTGCCTCGGCGCGCTGATCTGGCTTGCCGACGAGGGCTACATCCGCTACGAGTCGAGCATCCGCTACGAAGCCCTCGATCAGGCGGTGCTCAGCGAAAAGGGCTTCCTGCGCCTGTCCAGGCCAGTGCCGCATGTGGCGGGCGGCGCCGAGCTGCCGGCGGCCGTGCGCCGTGTGCAGGGCACCCTCGCCCATCAGTTGCGCGAGGCGCTGGCCGAGGGCCAGAGCGAGCGCATCGCCCGGCTGGCCCGGCTGATCTTCGACCGTGCGCCGGCATCCTGCGCCGAATGACCCGCCGCAGAGGCGCCCAGGACACAGTTTGATACCAGAGCTTGGTTGAACTGGCCGATGGCGCCCCTTATATAGCCGACGTACTTACTCTGTTATCCCGTGAGGATCGTTTTAACCATGATGCGCATCCTGTTGTTCCTGGCCACCAACCTGGCGGTACTGGTCATCGCCAGCATCACCCTCAAGCTGCTCGGGGTGGACCGCTTCACCGGTCAGAACTACGGCAGCCTGCTGGTCTTCTGCGCCGTATTCGGTTTCGCCGGCTCGCTGATTTCGCTGTTCATCTCCAAGTGGATGGCGAAGATGAGCACCGGCACGCAGATCATCAGCCAGCCGCGTACCCGCCATGAGCAGTGGCTGCTGCAGACCGTCGAGCAACTGTCCCGCGAAGCCGGCATCAAGATGCCCGAAGTGGGCATCTTCCCCGCCTACGAGGCGAACGCCTTCGCCACCGGCTGGAACCGCAACGACGCCCTGGTCGCGGTCAGCCAGGGCCTGCTGGAGCGTTTTTCGCCGGAGGAAGTGAAAGCCGTACTGGCCCACGAGATCGGCCACGTGGCCAATGGCGACATGGTCACCCTGGCGCTGATCCAGGGCGTGGTGAACACCTTCGTGATGTTCTTCGCGCGGATCTTCGGCAACTTCGTCGACAAGGTGATCTTCAAGAACGAGGACGGCCACGGCATCGGCTACTTCGTCGCGACCATCTTCGCCGAGCTGGTGCTGGGCATCCTCGCCTCGATCATCGTCATGTGGTTCTCGCGCCGTCGCGAATTCCGCGCCGACGAAGCCGGCGCCAACCTGGCGGGCACCAACGCGATGATCGGTGCGCTGCAACGCCTGCGGTCCGAGCAGGGCGTGCCGGTGCAGATGCCCGACAGCCTGACCGCGTTCGGCATCAACGGTGGCCTGAAGAATGGCCTGGCCGGGCTGCTGATGAGCCACCCGCCGCTGGAGGAGCGCATCCAGGCGCTGCGTCAGCGCGGCTGATTCGGGCAGACATGAAAAAGGGCGGTCTCGACCGCCCTTTTTGCTGCTTGCGACACGGCTATCGACGCAGCCTGTAGACGCTTTCCTCCAGCTGCGTGAGCCCGCGCTGGAGGAATCTCCAGTTTTCACCCAGTACGTTTAGCGACTCCAGCGTGTCGATTCGCCAACCCGCGTACAGCTGGCGAACCTCCGCATCCGCGACGGCGAACGGCGGGCCGCTCATCTGCGCCTGGTCATAGTCGAGGGTGATCAGCAGGCCTTCGCAGCGGGACGGCAGGATACGCTCCAGGTGCTCGACGTAGGCCCGGCGCATCGGCGGTGGCAGTGCGATCAGCGCGGCGCGGTCATAGACGGCCACGCAATCGGCGACGACCTCGGCGCTCAGGGCGAAGAAATCGCCACACCACAGTTCGACGTCGCCATGCCGATGCACGCTGAACGCGCCGCGCTGCTCGACCTGCGCCTCCAGCCCACGCTCGGCGAAGAAGTCCTGCACCGCCCGCTCCGCCAGCTCGACGCCGATCACGCGCAGACCGCTCGCCGCGAGCCAGTCGATATCCAGGCTCTTGCCGCACAGCGGCACCAGCACCTGAGCGCCCTTCTCCACGCCCAGCGCGGGCCAGTGACGGCGGAGGTAGGGGTTCACCTCATAGAGGTGAAAACCGATTTCGTTGCGTGACCAGCGTGCCTGCCAGAAATCCGCTTGCATCGTGTGTGTCTGCTCCATGGTGGTCGGTGCCTCGCAGAATAATCCAATCGGCGTGCCTGCGGCGCCTCCCGCCCACGACTTTCAAGCGGCAGGGAACGTCGTCGATAATAAGCGCTCCATTGGGTAGCCTTCCCGCATGAGAGAACAACGATGAGCGTGATCGTCAGCAGCGAATCCAGTGACAACTACCGCCAGCGCATCGAGGTGGACGAACGCCACGAGCTCTACACCGACCTGCCGACCTCGGCCGGCGGCGAAGGCAGCGCGCCCGATCCGCACGATTACTTCGACGTCGCCCTGGGCACCTGCAAGGCGCTCACCGTGACCCGCTACGCCCGCGACAAGGGCATTCCGCTGACCGGCGTGAGCGTCGAGGTCAGCCACGATGGCAGCGAGGAGCGCCAGGGCCGCCAGGGCCGCTATGCCTTGAGCGTGGTCCTCACGCTCAAGGGCTCGCTGACCGCCGAGCAGCGCGCCAGCCTGCTGCGCGTGGCGGACAAATGCCCGCTGCACAAGCTGATGACCACCGCCGAGGTGAGCATCGACACCCAGCTCAGCGAAGGCGCCTTCAGCCAGTAGCGCTTTTATGCCAGGCGTAACGCGGGCATCCTCCTCGCACCTTCAACTGGAGCGTCGTCATGTCCGAACTTCGCCTTCTGCGTGCCCACCGCGAGGAACTCGCCGGCCAGGCCATCCTGCGCAGCCTGCCCGCTGCGCAATGCCGCAGCGTCGGCCCCTTCGTGTTCTTCGATCACATGCTGCCGACGCAGTACCCGCCCGGCCATGGCATGAACATCCTGCAGCACCCGCACATCGGCCTGTCCACCCTCACCTACCTGTTCGAGGGCGAGCTGCTGCACAAGGACAGCCTCGGCTCGGCGCAGCAGGTGCGCCCTGGCGAAGTGAGCTGGATGACCGCCGGCAGCGCGGTGGCCCATGTCGAGCGCACGCCCGAGGCGCTGCGCGAACGCGGCTCGCTACTGCACGGCCTGCAGGTCTGGCTGGCGTCGCCACGCGCGGACGAATGCGGCGAGCCCTGCTACAGCCATCACCCGGCCGACAGCCTGCCAGCCAGCGAAAGCCTGGGCGTGCATATCCGCCTGATCGCGGGAGAGGGTTTCTGCCTGAAGTCGCCGGTGCCGGTGCTCTCGCCAACGCTGTATGCCGAACTACGCCTCAGCGCAGGGGCGTCGCTGTTGATTCCGGCGGAACACGAGGAACGCGCGCTCTACCTGATCGATGGCGAGGCGCTGGTGGAGGATCAGCCGCTGACGGCGCAGACGCTGACGGTATTGCCGCCCGGCGAAGCGCTGACGCTGAGCGCCTGCGGTAGTTCGCACCTGGTGCTGATCGGCGGTGCACCGCTGGACGGGCCGCGACGGATGAACTGGAATTTCGTCGCCAGCGACCCGGCGCTGATCGAGCGCGCCCGTCAGCGCTGGAGCGCAGGCGACTGGCCGCAGGTGCCCGGCGAAACCGGGCGCATCGAGCTGCCAGCCTAGAGCTGCCCGATCAGGCGCGCGGCGCGAAGGCTTCGCTGAAGAAGTCGTCCAGCGCGCGGAACGCCCGCGCCGCCACTACCGGATGGTATTCGGTCATCCCCGGCATGTTGGCCGCCGGGTTGCTGAACGAGTGCACGGCACCGCCGTACTGCACCAGTTGCCAGTCCACTCCGGGCGCCGCCTGCATCTCGGCGATGAAGCCCTGGACCTGGGTTTGCGGCACCAGCGGGTCATTGGCGCCGTGCAGCACGAGGACCGAGCCGCGGATATTGCGGGCGTCTTCCGGGTTCGGCGTATCCAGGGTGCCGTGCAGGGAAACGAAGCCCTTCAGCGGCACGCCGGCGCGGGCCATTTCCAGCACCGTGCAACCGCCAAAGCAGAAGCCGATGGCGCCCAGACGATCGAGGTCGAGTTGCGCTTCGCCGGCCTGGGCCTGGAACGTCGTCAGCGCCGCCTGCGCGCGCTTACGCAGCAGCCCGCGGTCGGCGCCCAGCGGGCCGATGGCGGCGCCCGCCTCGTCGGCATTCTGCGGACGCACGGCGCTGCCGTAGAGATCCGCGACGAAGACCACGTAACGCTCGGCGGCGACACGCGCGGCCTTCTTCAATGCATTGCCGGTCACCCCCATCCAGTTCGGCACCATCAGCAGGCCGGGCCGCGGCGCGGCCAGCGAGGCGGAATGCACCAGCCAGCCTTCGTGGGGCGTGCCGTCGATTTCATAGGCAACCGGTTTGGCCAGCACCTGGGCGGCAGCCAGCTCAGCTACGGCGTCCTGCAGGGAATTCGAGGTCATCAGGTTTCTCCGTTGGAATGAAAAGTCGGTCCGCCGGAGCGGGATTCACTCCTCCGCCCAGCGGGCCTTGATTGCGAGTACGTCCGGCAGACAACCCATGAACAGCTCGACCAGCCGCGGATCGAAATGCCGTCCGCTTTCACGCCGGAGCAGGTCCAGGGCGTCCTCCACCGCCCATGCCACCTTGTAGGGGCGCACGCTGGTGAGCGCATCGAAGACATCGGCAATCGCGACGATACGCGCCTCGAGCGGGATGGCTTCGCCTGCCAGCCCGAGAGGATAACCCGAACCGTCCCATTTCTCGTGATGCCCGAGCGCGATGCGTTGCGCCGTGCGCAAAAGGCCGGAGGGGTGCTCGCCGATGATCCGCGCGCCGATGGTCACGTGGCTGCGCATGACCCGCCATTCGTCTTCGTCGAGGGCGCCGCGCTTGCGCAGGATCGCGTCGGGGATGCCGATCTTGCCGACGTCGTGCATCGGCGCGGCGTGCAGCAACTCCTCCGCCTGGGCCTCGCTGTAGCCGGCCGCACGCGCGAGCACCTGCGAGTAGTGACTCATGCGGATCACGTGGAGACCGGTTTCGTTGTCCTTGTACTCCGCCGCCAGCCCGAGCCGCTGGACGATTTCCAGGCGGGTCTGGCGCAGCGTTTCGACGTGCACCAGCGACAGATGAGTGCGCAGTCGCGCCCTGACGATCGGCGGGCTCACCGGTTTGGTGATGTAGTCCACGGCGCCGACCTCGAAGCCCTTGGCCTCGTCGTCGGTGTCCGCCAGGGCGGTAACGAAGATCACCGGTATTCTCGCGGTGCTCGGCTCGGCCTTGAGCGCGCTGCAGACCTCGAGACCGGTCATGCCCGGCATCATCACGTCCAGCAACACCAGATCGGGCGACTCGGTGAAGGCCAGTTCGAGGGCCTTGGCGCCGGATTTGGCGAAGAGCAGCCGGTAGTCGTCCTGCAGGATGTGCCGGAGCACCTGCAGATTGGTCGCCTCGTCGTCGACCAGCAGCAGCTTTGGCCGACTGTCCACTCGATCCATCAGGCGACCTCCTTCGTGCTCAACCTGCCCTGCAGACCCCGCAGTTGCTGCGCCGCCCGCTCGAATTCGAAATCCTCGAGCAGCTGTTCCAGCGCAGCCAGTTCTGCGCCGGCGGCGTCCTCGCCCAGCGCGCTGCGCACGGACGCCCACAGCGGCTCTTTCAGTTCGCCATGCTCCAGGCTGTCGATGAAGCCAGGCAGCAGTGCCCGCAGCGCGGCGGCATCGAAGGGCATGTCCGCCGCCTCGGCGAAGTTCGGAGCGGAGCGCGGCGCATGCAGAGCCAGGCTGTCGGTGACCGCGGCGAAGGCGCTGGCTAACTGCGCCTGAAGGTCGTCGAAAGCGCTCATCGCCGGATTCTTCAGCGCCTGTTCCAGCGTAACGGCCCGCTCGCAGAGGTCCACCAGCGCCAGGTTGCCCGCCACCCCGCGCAGCCGGTGGGCCTGCGCGACGGCGGCTTTTCGATCGCCGGCACGCAACGCCGCGCCGAGCAGCGCACAGGCGTCCCGGTTCTGCTCGATGAAGTGCGAAATGGCGTCGCGCAAGGCCTGGTCGCCGCCCCAGAGGCGCATGCCCCTGGCCCAGTCGATCACGTCGCCGTGGGCCGGCTCACTCACCGACGGCACGCTCGCCGCGGCCCGCGGGCCGAATACCCGGCCCAGCTCGGCGAACAGCGCGGCGACGTCGATCGGCTTGGAGGTAAAGCCGTCCATGCCGGCTTCATGGGCGCTGCGGCGGTCCTTTTCCAGCACGCTGGCGGTGATCGCGATGATCGGCGTGCGCGGCATGCCGCGCTGCGCTTCGATGGCGCGAATCCGCCGGGTCGCTTCCAGGCCATCCATGCCGGGCATCTGCACGTCGAGCAGCAGGATATCGAAGCGGCCGGACTCGAACGCCGCGACGGCTTCGGCGCCGTCGCGCGCCTGCACGATACGGTGGCCCTGCTCGCCGAGGATCATGCTCAGCAGCTCGAGGTTCTGCGGCACGTCGTCGGCCAGCAGGATGTCCAGCGGCGGCAGCTCCTGACGCAGCGGTGCAAGGGCCAGCGGGCCGGCGTCGACCGCCTTCAGCGGCAGCAGCACGTGGAACACGCTGCCGACGCCCAGCTCGCTCTCCACGGTGATGTCGCCGCCCATCAGCTCGCACAACTGGCGCGCGATGGTGGTACCGAGACCGGTGCCGCCGAAGCGCCGGCTCATGGAGGCGTCGGCCTGGGCGAACGGATCGAAGATTTTCTGCAGACGATCGGCGGCGATGCCGATGCCGCTGTCCTCGATGCGCAGGTGCACACGCCCCTGGTCGTCGAACACCGCCAGGCACACGCCGCCCGCCTCGGTGAACTTCACCGCGTTGCCGAGCAGATTGGTCAGTATCTGTTGCACGCGCAGCGGGTCGCCGGAGAACCAGTCGCCAAGCTCGGCCGAATAATCCAGCGTCAGGCTCAGCCCCTTGGTCTCGGCGCTCAGGCTGAGCGAGGCCACCAGTTGTTCGCACAGCTCGCGCAGCGAGAACGACACGCTCTCCAGCTCCAGTGCGCCCTTTTCCAGTTTGGCGGTGTCGAGGATGTCGTTGAGCAGCCCCAGCAGCGAACGCGCGGAGTGCCGCACGGTTTCCAGATGGCGGCGCTGGGTCGGGTCCAGCGAGGTGCCGAGCAACAGCTCGGAGAAGCCGATCACCGCGTTCATCGGCGTCCGGATCTCGTGGCTCATGTTGGCCAGGAACGAGGTTTTCGCGGCCGCGGCCTGTTCGGCGCGCTCCTTGGCGAGGCGCAACTGGTTCTGGATTTCATGGCGGACGCTGACGTCGGTGGCGAACTTGACGATCTTGAACGGTTTGCCATCGCTATCGAAGATCGGGTTGTAGGACGCCTGAATCCAGATGTTTCGCCCATTCTTGCCGCGCCGATGGTATTCGCCGGCATCGTACTCACCCGCGCGCAGGCGCTGCCAGAAGTCCTGGTACTCGTCGCTGGCGACGTAGTCGGGATAGCAGAACAGGCTATGGTGCCGACCCTGGATTTCCTCCAGCGTGTAGCCGGAAAGCGCCAGCAGGTTCGCGTTCGCGGTGAGTACGCGCCCCTCCAGATCGAACTCGATCATGCCCATCACGCGACTGATGGCTTCCACGGTGCCTTCGTATTCGGCGTTGCGCAGCTTGCTCTCGGTGATGTCCAGCATCACCCCGTCGACCCATTGCGGCTGGCCCTGGTCATTGAGCACGGCGCTGCCGCCCTCCCAGATCCAGTGCTCGTGACCCTCGCGGTCGATCAAACGGTACTCGATCACATAGCTTTGCCCGGCCGCGATGGAGGCCCTCACCTCGTCGTCGAACGCTTTCATGTCGTCGGGATGAATCAGTTCGCCGATGCGTACTTCCTGCGCCATGAACGCCTCTGCCGGCCAGCCGGTCAGCCCCTCCACCGCGTCGCTCATGAACAGGGCGGTCCAGTACTCGTCCAGCAGCACGCGGAAGGACACCCCGGGGATGTTGCGAATCAGCGAGCGGTATTGCTGCTCACTTTCGCGCAGCGATTGCTCCATCGCCTTGCGCTCGCTGATGTCGGAAATGAAACCGACGAAGAGGATCTGGTCAGGCAGCATCGCCATGCCCAGCGCGAGGCGTATCGGCAGCAAGGTGCCGTCGCGGCGCAGCCCGAGCGTTTCGCGGCTCTGGCCAACGACGTCCACCGGCTCCCCGTGCGCGTAGGCGTGCAGGTAGCCGGCATACTCACGGCGCACCGCCTCGGGCATCAGCATCTCGAAGTGGCGGCCGATCAGCTCTTCGGTGGACCAGCCGAACAGCCGTTCGACCAGGCGGTTGGCGCTGACGATATGGCCGCGCTGGTCGAGGGTGATGATGCCGTCCACCGCCGTATCCAGCAGCGTGCGCATCTTCGATTCGCTGCTCTGCATCTGCAGGTACATCAGCCGGTAGCGCAGCAGGCTGTTGGCAGCCAGTACGAACACGCTGAGGGTCAGCGCGATCAGGGTCACGGCGAGGGCGATGTAGTTCGCGTGCAGCGCGCTTTGGGCTACGTCCAGCGTCGGGCTGCCGACGAAACGGGCGCCGATCATGCCGGTGTAGTGCATGCCGGAAATCGCCAACCCCATGACGCTCCCGCTGATCAGCACTGACCGGAACGAGGACAGGTTCCTCACGCGCGCCAGGCGGAAACGAATCCACAACGCCAGCACGGCAAGGCCGACCGCCACCACGATCGACAGGGCGAACCAGATCGGATCGAAACGTAGCAGCGGGCCCATGCGCATCGCCGCCATGCCGGCGTAGTGCATGGCACCGATCCCGGCGCCCACCAGCAGGCCGCCGACCCACAGGGCGCTGGCGCTCAGGCGCGGTCGCGAGAGCAACTGCAGGGCGACCCAGGACGCGCCAAGGCTCGGCACCACCGACAACACGGTGATACCCGGTTCGTAGCTGACTTCGGTGCAGAGTTGCAGGGCCAGCATGCCAATGAAGTGCATCGACCAGACGCCACCGCCAAGGGCCAGCGCACCGGTACCGATCGCCACCTGTCGATAGAGAAGACTGGCACTGGCGCGCGCCACACCGGCCATTTGCAGCGCCATGCTCGAGGCGAACACCGCGATAGCCAGCGAAAGCAGCACCAGCCACGGGTTGTAGCTGGCGAGCAGGAGCAGGCCCGGGTCGCGGGTATCGCCGAACAGGGAAATCAGTTCATTCATGGGGCGGTTCTACGTGCACTCAGGAGCTGACAGCTGACGAGCCCTGGCCGGTAAGCCTGGGTGAGCGCCTCGGGGCGCTTCGGGGCGCTTCTGATCGATTGAAGACGACGGCCCGATTCGGTCGGGCAGCCGAGCGATATCAATATGCCACCATAATACCTCAGCGGCGCGCCCAGCCTAAAGCCTCCATGCGGAAGGGCCTCATTGATCCTCTATAACGACCCGATTGATTTTTTCTGTACCCAGAACGACAAAAGGCCCGCCTCCGGAAAGAGACGGGCCTTTTGCTGACCGCTTACTCAGCTCAGGCGGATAGCTCGACCAACAGCTTGTTCAGCCGACGCACGTAGCTGGCCGGGTCCTTCAGGCTGTCTCCCGCGGCCAGGGCAGCCTGGTCGAAGAGGATGTGGCTCAGCTCGCCGAAGCGGTCCTCGTCGGGCTCGCGATCGAGCTTCTCGATCAGCGGGTGCGTCGGGTTGAACTCGAAGATCGGCTTGGAATCCGGCACCTTCTGCCCGCTGGCTTCGAGGATCTGGCGCATCTGCAGGCCGAGATCGGCCTCGCCAATCGCCAGGATCGCCGGCGAATCGGTCAGGCGGTGCGACACGCGCACCTCCGCCACCTGCTCGCCCAGCGCCGCCTTGAGGCGTTCGACCAGGCCTTCCTTGGTCTTCGCGACCTCTTCCTGGGCCTTCTTGTCCTCTTCCGAGTCCAGCTTGCCGAGGTCCAGATCGCCGCGCGCGACGTCGACGAAGTGCTTGCCGTCGAATTCGGTGAGGTAGCTCATCAGCCACTCATCGATGCGGTCGGTGAGCAGCAGCACTTCGATGCCTTTCTTGCGGAAGACTTCCAGGTGCGGGCTGTTCTTCACCTGCGCGTAGCTTTCGCCGGTCAGGTAGTAGAGCTTGTCCTGCCCGTCCTTCAGACGCGAGACGTAGTCCGCCAGGGACACGCTGGGCTCGCCTGATTCGTCGGAGGTCGAGGCGAAGCGCAGCAGACCGGCGATCTTCTCGCGGTTGGCGAAGTCTTCCGCCGGACCTTCCTTGAGCACCTGGCCGAAGTGTTTCCAGAAACTCTTGTACTGCTCGGGCTCGCCCTTCGCCAGTTTCTCCAGCATGTCCAGCACGCGCTTGGTCAGCGCCGACTTCATCGAGTCGACCACCGGGCCGGACTGGAGGATTTCCCGCGAGACGTTCAGCGACAGGTCGTTGGAGTCGATCACGCCCTTGATGAAGCGCAGGTACAGCGGCAGGAACTGGTCCGCCTGATCCATGATGAACACACGCTGCACGTACAGCTTGAGGCCCTTGGGCGCTTCGCGCTGGTACAGGTCGAACGGCGCGCGGGCCGGGACGTAGAGCAGCGAGGTGTACTCGAGCTTGCCCTCGACCTTGTTGTGGCTCCAGGACAGCGGGTTCTCGTAGTCGTGCGCGACGTGCTTGTAGAACTCCTGGTATTCCTCGTCCTTCACCTCGGTACGCGGACGCGTCCACAGGGCGCTGGCGCGGTTTACGGTTTCCCACTCGGTCTCGGCCGGCTTCTCTTCGTCGCCGTGGTGCTCCTTCGGCAGCTCGATGGGCAGCGCGATGTGGTCGGAGTATTTCTTGATGATGTTGCGCAGGCGCCAGCCATCGGCGAACTCTTCCTCGCCCTCTTTCAGGTGCAGGACGATGCGCGTGCCGCGCTCGGCCTTGTCGATGTTCTCGACCTCGAATTCGCCCTCGCCCTTCGACGACCAGAGCACGCCTTCGCTGGCCGGCTGGCCGGCGCGGCGGGTGAACACCTCGACCTTGTCGGCGACGATGAACGCCGAGTAGAAGCCCACGCCGAACTGGCCGATCAGGTGGGAATCCTTCTTCTGGTCGCCGGAAAGGTTCTTCAGGAAGTCGGCGGTGCCGGATTTGGCGATGGTGCCCAGGTGCGCGATCACATCCTCGCGGCTCATGCCGATGCCGTTGTCTTCGAGGGTGACGGTCTTGGCGTCCTTGTCGAAGCTGACGCGAATCTTCAGCTCGGCGCCGCCCTCGAGCAGCTCGGGCTTCGCCAGCGCCTCGAAGCGCAGCTTGTCGGCGGCATCGGAGGCGTTGGAAATCAGCTCACGAAGGAAGATTTCCTTGTTGGAATACAAGGAATGGATCATCAGGTGCAGCAGTTGCTTCACCTCGGTCTGGAAGCCCAGGGTCTCTTTGCGAGTTTCCACACTCATCGTCATCGAACTCCACATGGATGGCACAAGCCGCAGGAGCGGCGGATGTCACCAAGGTGGGGGCTTCGTCTGGGATTTCAAGTGTTTAGCCAGGATTGCCGGGATAACCGGCGGCCTAGGGTTCGAGCAGCTCGATGGCGCTGACCTGCTCCGGGGAGAAGCGGAACAACGCCTCGCCGGGCAGCTTCACGGCGCGACGGACGACGATGTGCCCGTCCGCATCGAGCCCGTCGAAGCGTCCCTCGGCATTCACGCCACGCTCGCTGCGCAGGCGAATCAGCCTGCCGCGATAACGGGAAGGCTGCTGGAGCAGGCGCTCGACGCTCAGCGGCCGGGGCTCGCTGGCGACAGGCTCAGGCGGGCTGGCCGGCGGCTGCGGATCGGTCGCCTGGGCCACCGGCCGGCGTGGCGAATCCACCGGGGCCGGCCGCTTATCCGGCACGCGGGGATAATGATCGCCCTGCACGAACCAGCCTCGCTGGGGGGTCTTGCTCAGCTGCAGCGTCAGGCGCTGCGGCCTGCCGCCGATCGATGCCTGAACGGCGACGTCGGCCCGGCTCGCCGGCCACGCCAGCCCGGCGAGCGGTTGCACGCGCACCTCGCGGGTGGCGAAGCGGCGCTGCAGGTAATCGGTGATCACGTAGCGCAGCGTGTCTTCGTTATCGAGATGGGTATCGACCCCCTCCTCGCGGTAACGCAGCCGGTCGGCGAACAGTTCGACACGGCCGTTAAGGCGGGTGGCGTACGGCGCCGGTAGCGACAGGTGGAATTCGCCGGCCAGCTTGTTCGGCGCCAGCGGTTGCAGGTCGAGGTGCAGGCTGTAACCCTCGCTCAGGCTTCGCACCTGCGGCAACTGGCTTCCCGGCGCCAGCCAGCTCAGCTCGACGTCCGCCACGCCCGGGCGATCCTCGGGAAGTACGTCGAGGCGCACCGCACCCGTCACAGGGCGGTGCAGATGGATGCGCAGCTCGCGGTGAGCGGCGCCCTCGCCCTCCTCGCGCAGGCTGAGCACGCCGTCGATCAGCTCGCCCTGCTGCGGTGCGAAGCGCTGGCCGTTGAGCTGGCCGTTGAGGCGGATGTCCAGTTCCGGCGACGACGTCGGCTCGCGTCTGGCCCAGTCGAGGCTGAAAATCCGCTCCAGACGCTGAGGATCGCTGCCGGCCATCATCGTCAGCCCGACCACCAGCGGAATGACGCCCAGTGCGCACAGCAGCACGGCCCTGCGTGCCAGGTTCCAGCGGAACAGCACGAACAGCAGGGTCAGCGGCGGCAGCAACGCACCGATGCCCCACAGCAGGCTGCTGCGAAAGGCCAGCAGCACCAGCCAGAGCAGCCCGATGGCGATCAGCAGCACGCCGCTGCCCGCCAGCAGCGTCGCCATACCGATGTCGCTCAACGTGGAAAACGCTTCGTTCAAGGTTTGTCGACCTTGAAATGCGCCCGCGCGGTGGCGATCGGCTCGCTCTGGCGGCTCTGCCAGGCGGTGATCGCGACATTCGCCACGCGCCGCCCCTGGCGCCAGACCTGGCATTGCGCATAGGTATCGCGGTAATGCCCGGCACGCAGGTAATCGATGGAGAAGTCGATGATCTTCGGCATATGCGGAATGCCCATGAACATCAGCAGATGCAGCAGACCGGCCTGCTCCATGAAACCGGCGATGACCCCGCCGTGAATCGCCGGGAGCGTCGGGTTGCCGATCAGGTCTTTGTTCGCCGGCAAACGGAACACCATGTCCTCGCCCATCCGCAGGCACTCGACGCCGAGCAGCCGCGCGTAAGGGATCAGGGCGATCAGGCCGTCGTAGTCGTTCCTCTCGTGGGCGTCGCGCACCTGCTGGTTGAGGTCGAGCGCGGTCATACGGCACCGTCCTGGATGTTGCGCGTGACCGGAGCACCCGCGCGGGCGTTCTTGCCCATCCGCATGAAGGTGCCTACGACATGGGCGATCGGCTGCTGCGGATCGTCCTGATAGGCGTAGCCGCGGGTGAAGATGACGTTCTCGGTGACGCGGTAGCACTCGGCGAAGCCGAAGACATCCTTGAGCGGTTCGGCCGGATGCATGTAGTCGATGCGCAGGTCGAGCGTCGGGCAGATCTCGAACTCCGGCAGCACGCAAACCGTCGAGATACCGCAGGTGGTGTCCATCAGGGT
>NZ_DJTK01000041.1:0-6503 GCF_002438225.1 Pseudomonas sp. UBA6310
TCGACGGCTTCCCGCGGACCATTCCGCAGGCCGAGGCGCTGAAGCAGGCCGGGGTGAAGATCGACTACGTGGTGGAAATCGCCGTCGACGACGAGGAAATCGTCAGCCGCATCGCCGGTCGCCGCGTGCACCCGGATTCGGGTCGCGTCTACCACATCGAGCACAACCCGCCGAAAGTCGCGGATGTCGACGACCTTACCGGCGAAGCGCTGATCCAGCGTGACGACGACAAGGAAGCGACCGTGCGCCACCGCCTGTCGGTGTACCACTCGCAGACCAAGCCGCTGGTGGACTTCTACCAGCAGCTCGCGGCCGTCGAGGGCACGCCGAAATACACCGCCGTGCAGGGCGTGGGTTCGGTCGAGGAAATCACCGCCAAGGTGTTCGCCGCGCTGAGCTGACCCACCGCGCGTTCCGAACGGCCCGCTCGCGGGCCGTTTTCGTTTGCGCCGCACACCGCAGCGAGCGGCACGCTGCGGCTATAATGCGCGGCCTTTTCCTCCCTCACTGCGGACCCACCGATGACCACCTTGCTGGCCCTGGACACCTCCACCGAAGCCTGTTCCGTTGCCTTGCTCCACGAGCAACGGGTGCTGGTGCGTCACGAGGTGATCCCGCGCCTGCATGCCCAGCGGCTGCTGCCGATGATCGGCGAGATCCTCGCCGAGGCCGGCATCGGCATGAGCGCGCTGGACGCCATCGCATTTGGCCGAGGCCCCGGCGCCTTCACCGGCGTGCGTATCGCCATCGGCGTGGTTCAGGGCCTGGCGTTCGCCCTGGAGCGGCCGGTGCTGCCGATCTCCGATCTCGCCGTGCTTGCCCAGCGCGCTCACCGCGAGCACGCCGCCACCCAGGTCGCCGCGGCCATCGACGCGCGCATGGACGAGGTGTACTGGGGCTGCTATCGGCTGGAGGCCGGCGAGATGCGCCTGCTCGGCGCCGAGGCCGTCTTGCCGCCCGAACGCGTCGGCCTGCCGCGCGACGCCGCCGGCAACTGGTTCGGCGCGGGCACGGGTTGGGGATACGTGGCTCGCCTGCCGGTGGCGCCGCAGGCGCTGGACGCCAGCCTGTTGCCGCACGCCGAAGACCTGCTCGCGCTCGCCGGTTTCGCCTGGGCGCGCGGCGAAGGTGTCGAAGCCGATGCGGCGCAGCCCGTGTATCTGCGCGACAACGTAGCGACGCCCAAGGCACCGCTCTAGAAACCGCTCGGCAGGGCCCATGAACCAGGCCTGCGCGGCCCGGTCGGAGCAGGTGTGGGGCGCCGTTCATCCGCGCTCCCGGCCGCCGTGCCGGCGACGATTGCCAGCCTTCAGGCGACCGATTAGAGTGGCGCGACCTTGAGGTTATCCAATGCGTATCGACGGTTATACATCCCCCTACACAGTGGATCGCTCCTCCCGGCAGGGAACGGCGATCGCGCCCTACCGCGACGTTTCGCGCGGGGATGAGCTGCGCCGGGAAGATCCCACCTCGACGGCCGCCAGCCAGGACTTCGAGAACGTCGCGCAGCCGCGTCAGGTCGAGCAGAGCAAGACCGTCCGCGAGTCGAACAACGACAGCCTGCCCATCGTTCGTTACACCGACACCTACGAACGTCCGGTGACCAGCCGCGCCGCCCAGGCCCTGGCCAGCTACAGCACCACCGCCAGCTACGCCAGCGAGCTGGACGCCAACGAAGTCCTCGGCCTCGACCTCTACGCCTAGTGCCGCTCCCGTACTTTCTCGGTTGCCCTTCCTGGAACGATGCCGCCTGGCGCGGTTCGGTGTTCCCGCGCGAGGCGCTCGCCGAAGACTTCCTCGCCCATTACTGCCACCTGTTCAACAGCGTCGAGGGCAACACGACCTTCTACGCCTGGCCGGACGCCGCCAAGGTCGAACGCTGGGCGCAGACCCTGCCGGCGGATTTCCGCTTCTGCGCCAAGCTGCCGAAGGAAATCAGCCATGAGGGCGACCTGCGTGACAACCTGGCCAGCGCCCGGCGATTCCTCGCGCTGATGGCGCCGCTGGGCGAGCGTCTGCAGCCGCTCTGGCTGCAACTGCCGCGGGCCTTCGGGCCGCAGCGCCTGGCCCAGCTGGGCGAGTTCATCGATGCATTGGGCGTGCGCTCGCTGGCGGTCGAGGTGCGGCATGCGCAGTTCTTCGATGCCAGCGATGCCGAGCGGGCGCTCAATCGGCTGCTGCGCGATCGGGGTGTGGAACGCATCTGCCTGGACGCCCGCGCGCTCTTCGCCTGCCGCAGCGACGACCCGGCGGTGCTCGATGCGCAGCGGCGCAAGCCGCGCCTGGCGTCGGTGCGGCCGACGTCCTTCAGCGCCTCGCCGCAGGTGCGGTTCATCGGCGGGCCGGATCTCGACGCCAACGACGCGCACCTGACGCGCTGGGTCGGCAAGCTCGCCGAGTGGATCGAGCAGGGCCTGACGCCGCACATCTACCTGCACACGCCGGACAACCGGCTGGCCGGCGAGCAGGCCAAGCGCTTCCACGAGCGACTGCGCCGCCGCCTGCCCGGCCTGGAGGCGCTCCCGGAGGTGCGCACGTCGCAGCTCGATCTGCTTTGAGGGTAAGGTCGACTTTTTTGCGGAGGGCAATTCGATGACGTCCCAGGCATCTCGCGGCCAGGCGTTCAAGGCGCTGCACGCGCGCGACGGCGCGTTCGTCATCCCCAATCCCTGGGATGCCGGCTCGGCGAAGCTGCTCGCGGCGCTGGGCTTCCCGGCGCTGGCCACCACCAGCGCCGGCCTGGCCTTTTCCCTCGGCCGCCCGGACGGCGAGGGCGCGCTGGACCTGGAGCAGACCCTGGCGAATGCGCGCAGCATCGTCGAGGCCACGCCGTTGCCGGTCAGCGCCGACCTGGAGAACGGTTTCAGCGCCACCGCCGAAGGCTGCGCCGAGGCGATCCGCCGGGCCGCGGCGGTCGGCCTGGTCGGCGCCTCGATAGAGGACGCCAGCGGCAATGCGGCGCTGCCGATCCATCCGTTCGAGGAGGCCGTGCAGCGCGTGCGTGCGGCGGCGCAGGCGGCACGCGGCCTGGATTTCCCCTTCATGCTCACCGCGCGGGCGGAAAACCTCCTGCACGGGCGCGATGACCTGCGCGACACCCTGCGCCGCCTGGAGGCTTACGCGGAAGCCGGCGCCGATGTGCTTTACGCGCCCGGCCTCATCCGCCGCGAAGACATCGCCGCCGCCGTGCGCGCGGTGGCGCCCAAGCCGCTGAACGTGCTGATGGGCCTGTCGGGCGGCGCCTTGTCGGTCGACGAACTGGCCGGGCTCGGCGTGCGCCGGATCAGCGTCGGCTCGTCGCTGGCGCGCGCGGCCTACAGCGGCTTCTTCCAGGCGGCGCAGGAGATCGCCAGCAGCGGGACCTTCGCCTACGCCGCGCGCGGGTTGAGCTTCGCCGAGCTAAACGAGGCCTTTCGCTAGCCGATGCGCAAGTTCCTTTTGCTGGTGCTGATCCTCGCCGCGCCGGTCGTGGCGATCTGGCGCGGCTGGTGGGACGTGCCACCGCAGTGGAACCCCTGGGCGCCGCTGGATGTGCGCCTGGCGCCGAACCTGCTGACGCCGCTCAAGCTGATCCGCCTGCAGCAGGACCGCGAGCTGTGCGCACAGGCGCTGCAGAGCTCCGCGCTGCGCTACAGCGCCGTCGCCGATGGCCCGGTGTCCGGTTGTCCGATCGAGAACGCGGTGCGCGTGCAGGCGTCGGAGCTGGCCTTCAGCGGCTCCTTCGTCGCCACCTGTCCGCTGGCGGTGGCCTACGCGATGTTCGAGCGGCACGGCCTGCAGCCCGCCGCGCAGGCGGTGTTCGGCCAACCGGTGACGCGCATCGAGCACTTCGGCAGCTTCGCCTGCCGCAACATCGCCGGTAGCACGCGGCGCAGCCAGCACGCCTCGGCGAATGCCTTCGACATCGCCGGCTTCCGCCTGCGTGACGGCCGGCGCATCACCGTGGCGCGCGACTGGAAGGGCGATGACGACGCGGCGCGCTTCCTCCGCCTGGTCCACGACGCCGCCTGCGGCAGTTTCAACACCACCCTCGGGCCGCAGTACAACGCCGCCCATCACGACCATTTCCATGTCGACATGGGGCTCTACCGGATGTGCCGCTGAGCGTCGGCACTCGGCTGAACGCCGGGTGCGCGCGACCCGCTGTCATGCGGGCGCGCGTCACGGCGGCTTCTGGCAGAATGGCCGCCCCTCATCGCCTGCCCCGAGCACCATGACCGACCTGCCGACCCTGCGCGTCGAAGCGCTTTCCGCCGACCATTCCGCCGCCGCCGAGCGCTGGGCGCAGCGCCTCGGCCTGCCGTTGCAGGGCGACGCGGCGTTCGCCGTGCAGGTGGGCGCCGAGGGCTTGCAGTTCGTCGAACTGGGCGATGCCGCGCCAGGCCCGGTGCGGGTGGATTTCCTCGAGGGCGCGGTGGCGCACCGGCGGCGGTTCGGTGGCGGCAGCGGGCAGATGATCGCCAAGGCGGTCGGCGTCGGCGCGGGCATTCGGCCGTCGGTGCTGGACGCCACCGCCGGGCTGGGGCGCGATGCCTTCGTGCTGGCGACCCTGGGTTGCACGGTCAGCCTGATCGAGCGCCAGCCGCTGATCGCCGCCCTGCTGGAGGATGGGCTGGCCCGCGCCGCCGGCGACGCGGAGGTCGGTTCGATCGTCGAGCGCATGCGCCTGTTGGTGGGCAACGCCATCGAGCTGATCGGCGCCTGGCAGGGCGAGGCACCGCAGGTGATCTACCTCGACCCGATGTTCCCGCATCGCGACAAGAGCGCCCTGGTGAAGAAGGAGATGCGCCTGTTCCGCCCGCTGGTGGGCGACGACATGGACGCGCCGGCGCTGTTGCAGGCCGCGCTGGCGCTGGCCAGCCACCGCGTGGTGGTGAAGCGCCCGCGCAAGGCGCCGCCGATCGAGGGCGCGAAACCGAGCTACAGCCTGGACGGCAAGTCCAGCCGCTACGACATCTATCCGCTGAAGAAACTGGTCGCCGCCAACTGATCGCGCGCTCGTTCATGTCCCAGTCAAACAGGTCGAACTTGGCTCTACGTGACTAGGCCATAGCCCCGTACAGTCGTCTCCACCGGGCCACCACGGCATTCGCCGTAACGGCCCTCCGACCCTGCGGAGCACGACCATGAGCCAACGTCTCGACTACCACAAGCTGTCCCCCGACGCCGCCGCCCTTTACGCGGAATTCAGCGTTCTGCTGATCAAGAAACCCTTTCTCGCCGAGATCGCCCATCTGGTGACACTGCGCGCGTCGCAACTGAACGGCTGCGCCTTCTGCGTCGACATGCACGTCAAGGAAGCCAAGATTCACGGCGAGCGCGAGCTGCGCCTGCATCACGTCGCCGTGTGGCGCGAATCGCCGCTGTTTTCGCCGCGTGAACGCGCGGCGCTGGAATGGACCGAGGCGCTGACCCACCTGCCGCCGCACGGCGTACCGGACGCGATCTTCGCCGCGGTGCGCGAGCAGTTTTCCGAGCAGGAAGTGGCCGACCTGTCCTTCCTGATCATCGCGATCAACGGCTGGAACCGCCTGAGCGTCGCCTTCCGCGCCGTGCCCGGCTCGGCCGACAAGCTCTACGGCTTGCACAAGGCCAACCTCAGCTGAGCGGCTCGAGGCGGAACGCGCGCAGGAACAGCTCCACCACGTCGCGCACGTGGGCCTGCTCGTCTTCCGCACTCTGCGCTTCGGCGCAGCCGATCAGGTGGCGGAAGTGATGGCCGCCCTTGACCAGGCAGAAAAAATGCTCGGCGGCGCCGTGCGGGTCGGCGATGCGCAGTTTCCCGGCGCGATCCACCTCGGCCAACAGCCGCGCCATCTCCTCGATCACCTGCTTCGGCCCGGCCTCGTAGAACAGCTGCGAGAGCCGAGGGTTGGAACTGGCCAGGGCGATCATGGTGCGGTGCAGGCCCACCGATTCCGCACTGTTGATCAGGCTGTAGAAACCCAGCCCGATCCTCATCAGCAGCGCCTCGATGGGCGCCTCCTCGGTCAGTTCGAACAGCAGGTCGGGCAGCTGCTCTTCGCACTTGGCCTTCACCGCGGCAGCGAACAGCGTCTCCTTGTCGTTGAAATGGCTGTACACCGTGAGCTTGGAAACTCCGGCATGGGCGGCGATGGCGTCCATGCTGCTGCCGTCATAGCCCTGCCGCAGGAACAGGCATTTCGCCGCCTCGAGAATGGCCCTGCGCTTGGCGGGGTCCTTGGGCCGGCCGGGGCCGTTACCGGGAAAAGATTTGTCTGACATTTTCGCCGTTTAAATACTGGACTGGTGAGTTTTCTATTTTTACTATACCCGCCAGTATAAGAATTCCAAAACGCCGTCTGCGAAGGGCCACCGAACATGTCACCCCGTTTCCTCGCTCCGCTTTCCGTCCTGTCCCTCGCGCTGGCGCTTGGCGCTTGCGAAAAACCCCAGGCGCCGCCGGCTCCGCCGCGCCCGGCGATGGTGGTGCAGCCGCAGCCGGCGGGTGCCGCCTCGGAGAGCTTTCCGGGCGAGGTACG
>NZ_DJTK01000041.1:6796-15739 GCF_002438225.1 Pseudomonas sp. UBA6310
CTGGACCCGCAGGACGTGCGCCTGCAGCTGGACGCCAGCCGCGCGCAGGTCGCCGCCGCCGAGGCCAACCTGCAACTGGCCAAGGCCGAGCGCGAGCGCTATCAGCGCCTGCTCGACCGGCAGATGGTCAGCCGCTCGCAGTACGACAGCGCGCATAACGGCTTCCTTTCCGCCGAGGCTCGCCTGCGGCAGATTCGCGCCGAGTTCAACGTCGCCAACAACCAGGCCGGCTACGCGGTGCTGCGTGCGCCGCAGGACGGCGTGATCGCCAGCCGGCGCTTCGATGTCGGACAGGTGGTTTCCGCCGGGCAGACGCTGTTCAGCCTGGCGGTGGATGGTGAGCGCGAGGTGGCGATCAACCTGCCCGAGCACGCCTTCGAGCGCTTCCGCATCGGCCAGCCGATCGAGGTGGAGCTCTGGTCGCAGCCCGGCCAGCGCTACCCGGCGCACATCCGCGAGCTGTCGCCGGCCGCCGACGCGCAGTCGCGCACCTTCCCGGCACGGGTCGCCTTCGACGTCGGCACGGTTCCCGCCGAGCTCGGCCAGAGTGCCCGGGTGTTCGCCAGCACCGGCGTCGCCCAGGCCCTGGCGGTGCCGCTGTCGGCGTTGTCGGCGGAGAACGGCGCGCCCTTCGTGTGGCGGGTCGACCCGCAGACCGCCACGCTGAAACGCACGCCGGTGCGCATCGGCGCCTACGGCGAAACCCTGGTTCCGGTACTCGAGGGCCTCAAGGCCAGCGACTGGGTGGTGGCGGCTGGCGTGCAGGTGTTGCGCGAAGGCCAGCAGATCCGTCCGGTGGATCGCGACAACCGCGCGATCAAGCTGGCAGCCAAGGAGTAAGCGGCGATGGGCTTCAATCTTTCCGCCTGGGCGCTGAAAAACCGCCAGATCGTGCTCTACGTGATGTTGCTGATCGCCGTCGTTGGTGCGCTGTCCTACAGCAAGCTGGGGCAGAGCGAGGACCCGCCGTTCACCTTCAAGGCCATGGTCGTCCAGACCAACTGGCCGGGCGCCAGCGCCGAAGAGGTGTCGCGCCAGGTCACCGAGCGCATCGAGAAGAAGCTGATGGAGACCGGCGAGTACGAGCGCATCGTCTCGTTCTCGCGTCCCGGGCTTTCCCAGGTCACCTTCATGGCCCGCGATTCCATGCATTCGGTGGAAATCCCCGAGCTCTGGTACCAGATCCGCAAGAAGGTCAGCGACATCCGCCATACCCTGCCGGCCGGCATCCAGGGGCCGTCCTTCAACGACGAGTTCGGCACCACCTTCGGCAACATCTATGCGCTGACCGGCGGCGGCTACAGCTACGCCGTGCTCAAGGACTACGCCGACCGCATCCAGTTGCAGCTGCAGCGGGTCAAGGACGTCGGCAAGGTCGAACTGGTCGGCCTGCAGGACGAGAAGGTCTGGATCGAGCTGTCCAACGTCAAGCTGGCCACCCTCGGCCTGCCGATGAGCGCGGTGCAGCAGGCGCTCGAGGCGCAGAACGCGGTCGCCTCGGCGGGTTTCTTCGAGACCGCCAGCGACCGCGTGCAGCTCCGCGTCACCGGGCGCTTCGAGTCGGTGGAGGAGATCCGCGACTTCCCGATCCGCGTCGGCGACCGCAGCTTCCGCATCGGCGACGTCGCCGAGGTCAAGCGCGGTTTCAACGACCCGCCGGCGCCGCGCATGCGCTTCATGGGGGAGGACGCCCTCGGCCTGGCGGTCTCGATGAAGCCCGGCGGCAACATCCTGGTGCTCGGCGAGGCGCTGGAGCACGAGTTCGCGCGTATCCAGGAAACGCTTCCGGCGGGCATGCAGCTGCGAAAGGTGTCCGACCAGCCGGCGGCGGTGAAGACCGGCGTCGGCGAGTTCGTCCGCGTGCTCGCCGAGGCGCTGGGCATCGTCCTGCTGGTGAGTTTCTTCTCGCTGGGGATGCGCACCGGGCTGGTGGTGGCGCTGTCGATCCCGCTGGTGCTGGCGATGACCTTCGCCACCATGCGCTACTTCGATATCGGCCTGCACAAGATTTCCCTCGGCGCGCTGGTGCTGGCGCTGGGGCTGCTGGTGGACGACGCGATCATCGCGGTGGAGATGATGGCGATCAAGATGGAACAGGGCTACGACCGGCTGAAGGCGGCCAGCTACGCCTGGACCAGCACCGCGTTCCCGATGCTCACCGGCACGCTGATCACCGCCGCCGGCTTCCTGCCGATCGCCACCGCGCAGTCCGGCACCGGCGAATACACCCGCTCGATCTTCCAGGTGGTGGCCATCGCGCTGGTGGTGTCGTGGTTCGCCGCGGTGGTCTTCGTTCCCTACCTGGGCGACCGCCTGCTGCCGGACCTGGCCAAGCGCCACGCGCAAAAGCACGGCGAGGGCGCCCACGATCCCTACTCGACGGCCTTCTACCTGCGCGTGCGGCGGCTGGTCGGCTGGTGCGTGCGCTACCGCAAGACGGTGATCGTGCTGACCCTGGCGACCTTCGTCGGCGCGGTGCTGCTGTTCCGTTTCGTGCCGCAGCAGTTCTTCCCGGCGTCCGGCCGGCTCGAGTTGATGGTCGACTTCAAGCTCGCCGAGGGCGCCTCCCTGGTGGCGACCGAAAGCGAAGTGCGGCGGCTGGAGAAGATGCTCGCCGAGCGTCCGGGCATCGACAACTTCGTCGCCTATGTCGGCACCGGTTCGCCGCGCTTCTACCTGCCGCTGGACCAGCAGTTGCCGGCCACCAGCTTCGCCCAGTTCGTGGTGCTGGCGAAGTCCATCGAGGACCGCGAGGCGCTGCGTGTCTGGCTGATCCAGACCCTCAACGAGCAGTTCCCGAGCCTGCGCACCCGCGTCTCGCGCCTGGAGAACGGTCCGCCGGTGGGCTACCCGATCCAGTTCCGCGTGTCCGGCGAGCACATCGACGAGGTCCGCGGCCTGGCGCGTCAGGTCGCCGACAAGGTGCGCGAGAACCCGCACGTCTCCAACGTGCACCTGGACTGGCAGGAGCCGAGCAAGGTCGTCTACCTGAATGTCGACCAGGAACGCGCGCGGGCGCTGGGCGTGACCACCGCCGACCTGTCGAGCTTCCTGCAAAGCGCGGTGTCGGGCTCCAGCGTGAGCCAGTACCGCGAGGACAACGAGCTGATCGAAATCCTCCTGCGCGGCACCCCGCGCGAGCGCCAGGACCTCGCCCTGCTGCCGAGCCTGGCGGTGCCCACCAGCAACGGGCGCAGCGTGGCGCTGTCGCAGGTGGCGACCCTGGAGTACGGCTTCGAGGAAGGCATCATCTGGCACCGCGACCGCCTTCCCACGGTCACCGTGCGCGCCGACATCTACGGCACCGAGCAGCCGGCGACCCTGGTCAAGCAGATCGAGCCGACCCTGCAACCGATCCGCGAGCAGTTGCCCGATGGCTACCTGCTACAGGTCGGCGGCACCGTCGAGGATTCGGCCAAGGGGCAGAACTCGGTGAACGCCGGCGTGCCGCTGTTCATCGTGGTAGTGCTGAGCCTGCTGATGCTGCAACTGAAGAGCTTCTCGCGCACGCTGATGGTGTTCCTCACCGCGCCGCTGGGGCTGATCGGCGTGACGCTGTTCCTGCTGCTGTTCAACCAGCCGTTCGGCTTCGTGGCGATGCTCGGCACCATCGCGCTGTCCGGCATGATCATGCGCAACTCGGTGATCCTGGTGGACCAGATCGAACAGGACATCGCCGCCGGGCAGCGCCGCTGGGACGCGATCATCGACGCGACGGTACGGCGTTTCCGGCCGATCGTGCTGACCGCCCTGGCGGCGGTGTTGGCGATGATTCCGCTCTCGCGCAGCGTGTTCTTCGGGCCGATGGCGGTGGCGATCATGGGCGGGTTGATCGTGGCGACGGCGCTGACACTGCTGTTCCTGCCGGCGCTTTATGCGGCCTGGTTCAGGGTCAAGGAGGAGCGGTAGGGGGCGTAGGGTGGATCGCGCCTCATCGATCCACCTGCGGTGTAACGGTGGATGAAAAGAGCGTCATCCACCCTAGATGTCCGAGATTTACATCACCCCGGCGCGGGCACACAGGTCAGGCCAACGGCCAGTCCTAGACCACCACCCGCTCACACAGCCTGACCAACGCCTCCACCCACCGTGGATGGCTGTTCACGCAGGGCACCAGCTTCAGCTCGCCGCCGCCGGCCTCGGCGAACTGTTCCTGGCCGCGCTGGCCGATCTCCTCCAGGGTTTCGATGCAGTCGGCGACGAACGCCGGGCACATCACCAGCAGCTTGCCGACGCCCTGCGCGCCGAGTTCGCCGAGGCGGGTTTCGGTGTAGGGCTCGATCCACTTGTCGCGGCCCAGGCGCGACTGGAAAGACACCGACCACTGGTCCGGACGCAAACCGAGGCGTTCGGCAAAGGCTTCGGCGGTGCGCTGGCACTGGCTGCGGTAGCAGACCGCGAGCACTTCGTCGCTGACCCCCTTGCTGTCCGGCGCGCGCAGGTCGTGCTTGGGCTGTTTCACCAGCTTGCGGATGTGCCGTTCGGGCAGCCCGTGGAAGCTCAGCAGCAGGTGCTCGAAGCCTTCGTCCAGGTAGGGCCTGGCGCTCTCCACCAGCGCATCGAGGTATTCCGGCTCGGCGAAGAAGGGCTGCAGCACGCCCATGCGGATATCCAGCCCGAGCTGCGCGATGACGCGCTTCGCCTCTTCGATGACCGTGGTGGTGGTGCTCTGGGCGAACTGCGGGTAGAGCGGCGCCAGCGTCACCTTGCGCACGCCCTGGGCGGCCAGCTGGCACAGTGTGTTTTCCAGCGACGGCTCGCCGTAGCGCATCGCCAGCGCCACCGGGCCGTGCGGCCAGTGCGGACGCACGGCCTCCTGCAACTGGCGGCTGAGCACGATCAGTGGCGAACCCTCGTCCCACCAGATCGAGGCGTAGGCGTGCGCCGACTGCTCCGGGCGGCGGATCAGGATCAGCGAGACCAGCAGCCGGCGCAGCGGCCACGGCAAATCGACCACGTAAGGGTCCATGAGGAACTGGTTGAGGTAGCGGCGCACGTCGTCCACCGAGGTGGACGCGGGCGAACCCAGGTTGACCAGCAACAGGGCGTGATCGGTCATGCGTGATCCTTAGGCGTGGCGTCGTGCATCGATTATACGAAGCGACCGGCGCGCCGCACCGCTAGAGAAAATTCATCGGGGCGATCGAGACTGCGGGACAGGGCCGCAGGCAGGTCGCGGGTCGGCATTTCCCCGGTCGCGCGAATGGACGCGTGACGTGTTCCCGGGTTGGCTCTAGGCTGAACTGTGTCGCGAAGACGTGTCCAAACTGTACAGCGCAAGAAATTGTACAGGAGCCAGCCTGCAGTCGAAGGCTCACGAGGTAATTCATGACTACACCCATCGCCATCATCGGCACCGGCCTCGCCGGTCTTTCCGCGGCCCATGCGCTGCTGGACGCCGGCCAAGAGATTCGTTTGTTCGACAAGAGCCGCGGCAGCGGCGGTCGCATGGCCAGCAAGCGCAGCGAGGCGGGCGCGCTGGATATGGGCGCGCAGTACTTCACCGCGCGCGACCGGCGCTTCGCCGAGGTGGTGCAGCAATGGCGCCAGCGCGGCTGGGTCGCCGAATGGTCGCCGAGCCTCTATCAGTTCCAGAACGGTCAACTGAGCGCCTCGCCGGACGAGCAGGTTCGCTTCGTCGGCACGCCGCGCATGAGTTCGATCACCCGCGCCCTGCTCAGTGCGCTGCCGGTGGAGTTCAACTGCCGCATCGTCGACGTCTTCCGCGGCGAGGAGAACTGGACCCTGCAGGACACCGAAGGCCGCAGCCACGGGCCGTTCAGCTCGGTGATCATCGCCACCCCGGCGCCGCAGGCGACGGCCCTGCTGGCGGCCGCGCCGAAGCTGGCCGGGGCCGCGGCCACGGTGGCGATGGAGCCGACCTGGGCGGTCGCGCTGGCCTTCGCCACGCCACTGGAAACCGGGCTGGAGGGCTGCTTCGTACAGGACGGCCCGCTCGACTGGCTGGCGCGCAACCGTTCCAAGCCGGGCCGCGACAACCAGCCCGACACCTGGGTGCTGCACGCCACCAGCGCCTGGAGCCGTCAGCATCTGGACATGCCCAGGGAGCAGGTCATCGAACACCTGCACGGCTCCTTCGCCGAGATGATCGGCTGCGCGGTGCCGGCGCCGACGTTCACCCTGGCGCACCGCTGGCTGTATGCGAAGCCGTCGCTCGCCCATCAATGGGGGACGCTGGCGGATGTCGATCTCGGCCTCTACGCCTGTGGCGACTGGTGCCTGTCCGGGCGCGTCGAGGGTGCCTGGCTGAGCGGTCAGGAAGCCGCGCGCAAGCTGCTGGAGCACCGCCGCTGATCCGTTGTCGAAGGGCGCCGAGGCCGTCGCGGATTGACTTGGCGAACGCTTTCTTGAACGATCAAAGTTGTACGCGATCAATTTCCTGTACAACTTTGGAGAGTCCATATGGCCAGTGCTATTCCCGCATCGACAAAGCCCCGGCTCGGCATCAGCGCCTGCCTGATGGGCTCCGAGGTGCGCTTCAATGGCGGCCACAAGGAGTCGCGCTTGTGCAGCCAGGCACTGGCGCAGCACGTCGAGTTCGTCGCGCTCTGTCCCGAGGTCGCCATCGGCCTGGGCATTCCGCGTGCGGCGATCCGACTGGTCGATCATCCCCAGGGACCACGCGCGGTGGACAGCCGTGATCCGTCTCGCGATCACACCCAGGCGCTGCACGACTACGGCCAGCGCATGGCGGCCGAGCTGGATGGCCTGAGCGGCTATATCTTCATGCAGAAGTCGCCGTCCTGCGGGCTGCACCGGGTCAAGCTGTATGGCGACAACGGCAACCCGGTGGAGGGCGGCGGGCGCGGCATCTTCGCGGCCGCCATCACCGAGCTGCTGCCGGACCTGCCGGTGGAAGAGGAGGGCCGGCTCAACGATCCGGTGCTGCGCGAGAACTTCCTCACCCGCGTGTTCGCCTACGCCGAATGGCAGGCGCTGCTGCGCGACGGCCTGACCCGCAGCGCGATCATCGGCTATCACTCTCGCTACAAGTATCTGCTGATGGCCACCGACCCGGTGCAGTACAAGGCCATCGGCCGGCTGCTCGGCAGTCTCGGCGAGCACGATCCGCAGGCGCTCGGCCCGCGCTACTTCAGCGCGCTGATGAGGGCGCTGCGCAAATGCGCCACCCGCGGCACCCACAGCAACGTGTTGCAGCACCTGAGCGGTTACCTGCGCGGCAACCTGGACAGCGACCAGCGCCAGGAAATCCAGCAACTGATCGAGCAGTACCGCCAGGGCATCGTGCCGCTGGTGGTGCCGATGACGCTGCTCAAGCATCACTTCCGCCAGCACCCGCATCCCTACATCGAGCGCCAGGCCTACATGCAGCCGCATCCCGAGACCCTCAGCCTGCGCAACGCCCTCTGAGCCCTGCGGCATCGCGCCGCGCTTCACCGGATAAGGACCTCCATGTCCCAGCTGATCTGGTTCCGCAGCGACCTTCGCGTGCAGGACAACAGTGCCCTGCACGCCGCCCTCGGCGCGGGGTCGACCATCGCCGTCTACCTGATCGCTCCCGGGCAATGGCGGCGCCATGACGACGCCGACTGCAAGGTCGACTTCTGGCTGCGCAACCTCGCCGAATTGCGGGGCGCGCTTGGCGCGCTGAACGTGCCGCTGCTGATTCGCCAGGCGGACGACTGGAGCACCGCGCCGAGCTTGATCGCCGCCCTGTGCCGCGAGCATGAGATCCGCGCGGTGCAGGTGAACGACGAGTACGGCGTCAACGAAAGCGCGCGCGACGCGGCGGTGGAGCAGGCGCTGAAGGCCGACGGCGTGGCCTTCCGCCGGCACCTGGACCAGCTGTTCTTCGCCCCGGGCAGCGTGCTCACCCAGTCCGACGGCTATTTCAAGGTCTACGGGCAGTTCCGCAAGCAATGCCTCCAGCGCCTGCACGCCGCCTTGCCACATTGCCTGCCGGCGCCCAGGGCACAGGCGCCGATGAAGCTGGCCAGTGATCCGTTGCCGAAGACGGTCGAGGGTTTCGCCACGCCCTCCCGTTCGCTGATCGAGCTGTGGCCGGCCGGCGAGAGAGCCGCGCGCAAGCGCCTGGATGCCTTCGCCGAAGAGGACATCGGCGACTACCACGTCGAACGCGACTTCCCCGCGCAGCCCGGCACCAGTCGCATCGGCGCCTACCTCGCGGCCGGCGTGGTCTCGCCGCGGCAGTGCCTGCACGCCGCGCTGGCCAGCAACGGTGGCGAGTTCGACAGCGGCAATCCGGGCGTCACCACCTGGATCGACGAACTGCTCTGGCGCGAGTTCTACAAGCACATACTGGTCGGCTACCCGCGAGTGTCCATGCACCGGGCCTTCAAGCCGGAAACCGAGCGGCTGCCCTGGCGCCACGCGCCGGCGGACCTGGAAGCCTGGCAGCAGGGGCGCACCGGGATTCCCATCGTCGACGCGGCGATGCGGCAGATGCTTGCCTGTGGCTGGATGCACAACCGCCTGCGGATGATCAGCGCGATGTTCCTCAGCAAGAACCTGCTGATCGACTGGCGCGAGGGCGAGCGGTGGTTCATGCGCCACCTGATCGACGGCGACCTGGCGGCGAACAACGGCGGTTGGCAGTGGAGCGCCTCCACCGGGACCGACTCGGTGCCGTACTTCCGCATCTTCAACGCGGTCAGCCAGTCGCAGAAGTTCGACCCGCACGGCGACTTCATCCGCGAGTGGGTGCCGGAACTGGCCGGGATCAAGGGCAGGCAGATCCATTCGCCAGGCGCCAAGGGCAGCGACCTGTTCGGCCGCGCGGATTACCCGGCACCGATCGTCGACCTCGGCGAAAGCCGCCAGCGCGCCCTGGCCGCGTTCAAGAACCTGCGCTAGACGGCCCCGCAGTAGCTCGCGGTGCGCACGGCGCACCCTACGGCAGGGGTGGCCCAGCGACGTACCTCCCGTAGGGTGCGCCGCGCG
>NZ_DJTK01000080.1:0-18449 GCF_002438225.1 Pseudomonas sp. UBA6310
CGTGGCGTCGGCGTGCAGCGCCTGCTCGCCCTCGGCGGTGGCGATGCGCAGCGCGCCGCGCTCGTTCCAGCCCAGCCAGCGCTGCCGGGTGTGCAGGCGCACGCCCTGTTCGCGCAGGCGCTTTAGCCAGGCACGCAGCAGCGGCGCGGCCTTCATGTCGGTGGGGAAGACGCGGCCCGAGCTGCCGACGAAGGTGTCGATGCCCAGGCCGTGAATCCAGGCGCGCAGGGCGTCGGCGTCGAAATCGGCGAGCAGCGCGGAAATCGCCTCGCGGCGTTCGCCGTAGCGCGAGAGGAATGCCTCGCGCGCCTCGGAGTGGGTGATGTTCATGCCGCCGACGCCGGCCAGGAGGAACTTGCGCCCGAGGGACGGCATGCCGTCGTAAAGATCGACCGCGATGCCGGCGGCGCTGATCACTTCGGCCGCCATCAGCCCGGACGGACCGCCGCCGACGATGGCGACGCGGGGGACGGAGGTGGCGGGCATGGTCGGTCCTGGCGCGGAAGAAAGGCGCCGATTCTAACCGGCTTCGCCCCGCCCGGCACGGCGCCTCAACCCAGCGGCGAGACCCCGGGCGTGCCGGGTGCGGCATCGGTGAACGGGCGGGCGCTGAACTGCGGCGCGGTTTCCGGGACGAGGATCACCTTGCGGCAGTCCTCCTGCTTGTCGTTGAAGATCTTGTAGCCGTCGCTGGCCCTGGACAGCGGCAGGCGGTGGGTGATGATGATTTCCGGGTTCAGCTCGCCGCTCTCGATGTGTCCGAGCAGCGTCGGTAGGAAGCCGTGCACATGGGTCTGGCCCATCTTGAAGGTCAGCCCCTTGTCGAAGGCGTCGCCGAACAGGAAACCGTGGATGAAGCCGGCGTAGACGCCAGGCACGCTGACCACGCCGCCGCGGCGCACGGCGGCGATGCACTGGCGCAGTGCCTTGCCGCTGGAGCCTTCGAGCTTGAGGTTGGTGAGGATGGTCTCGGTGGTGCTGCCCTTGGCCTCGAAGCCGACCGCGTCGATCACCGCATCGACCCCGCGCATGCCGGGTGTGGCCTGGATGATCACCTCCGCCGGGTCGTCCTGCTCGTCGAAGTTGATCGGCACCACGCCGTAGGCCTGGCGGGCGAAGTCCAGCCGGTATTGGTGGTGATCGATCATGAAGATCTGCTCGGCGCCGAGCAGGCGGGCACTGGCGGCGGCCATCAGCCCGACCGGGCCGGCGCCGAAGATCGCCACGCTGGAGCCCCGGCCCACGCCGGCATTGACCGCGGCCTGGTAGCCGGTGGGGAGGATGTCGGTGAGGAACAGCACCTGCTCGTCGTCGAGCGTGTCCGGCACCTTGAACGGGCCGGCGTTGGCCTTGGGCACGCGGACGAACTCGGCCTGGCCGCCGGGCATGCCGCCATACAGGTGGCTGTAGCCGAACAGCGCGGCGCCGGAGGGGATCGATTTCTTGTTCATGATCGCGCCGCGGTCCGGGTTGGTCGTCTCGCAGGCGGCGTGCAGGTTCATCTGGCAGAAGAAGCAGTCGCCGCAGGCGATCACGAAAGGCACGATCACGCGGTCGCCTTTCTTCACCGCGGTGACCGCCGGCCCGGCCTCTTCGACGATGCCCATGAATTCGTGGCCGAGGATGTCGCCGCTCTTCATGGCCGGCATCTTGCCGCGATACAGGTGCAGGTCGGAGCCGCAGATGGCGGTGGCCGTCACCCGCAGGATGATGTCGTCGGGGGCCTGGATGACCGGGTCGGGGACGTTATCCACGCGAACGTCGCGGGCACCGTGATAGGTCAGGGCTTGCATGGCTTTTCCTCGTTCTGGGTAGGACGCGTCTGCGCGTGACGCCGCGTTCGGCGGCGGCGGCAGCGCGGCATTCCCTAGTTGATAGGGCTGACGGCGGGCTTTGGTTCAGGCGGACGGACGAGTGGGCTCGGCGCGGAGCGCAGCGCTGATGCCGTGCGCGTGCAGCGGGCGACGGCGGAGGCGGGCCGCCCGGCGGCGTGCCCAAACGCCGCTGAGGAGGCGAATCTCCGATCGACCGGGCGGTCCGATGTCGGGCACCGTCGCCGAGGAATCCGTATGCCACACCCCGTTCCCAGCCTGCGCAGCGAACGCCTGATCCTGCGTCCCTGGATGCCCGAGGACCGCGCGCCGTTCGCCGCGATGAACGCCGATCCGCAGGTGATGGCGTACTTCCCCGCCTGCCTGGACCGCGAGCAGAGCGATGCGCTGGCCGCGCGCATCGAGGCGCACTTCGCCGAGCACGGCTACGGCTGGTGGGCGCTGGAGGTGCCGGGGGAGGAATCCTTCATCGGCTACGTCGGCCTTCAGGTGGTGGATTTTTCCGCCGCGTTCGCTCCCGCCGTGGCGATCGGCTGGCGGCTGGCCCAGGCGCACTGGGAGCTGGGCTACGCCTACGAAGGCGCCGAGCGCGTGCTCGATTACGCCTTCGATGAGCTGGGCCTCGAGGAAGTGGTCGCCTTCACCGTGCCGGACAATTGCAATTCCCTGGGCCTGATGCAGCGCCTGGGCATGCGCCGCGACCCGGCCGCGGACTTCGAGCACCCGCACCTGCCGCGCGATCACCGGCTGCGCCACCACCAGCTCTATCGTCTGCGCGCCGGAGAATGGCGGCGGGAATGACCGCGGCGCCGGTAAACCCATTACCATGGCGGCAACGGGCCGCGCGAGCCCTGAACCGTGCCTGAGGCTGATCGAGGAGCGAAACAATGAGCCAAGTACTGGACGACCTGGTCGCCTTGCTGAGCCTGGAAACCATCGAAGAAAACCTGTTCCGCGGCGTCAGCCAGGACCTCGGCTTCCGCCAGCTGTTCGGCGGCCAGGTACTCGGCCAGTCGCTGTCCGCCGCCAGCCAGACGGTCGACCCGGACCGCCCCGTGCATTCGCTGCACGGCTACTTTCTGCGTCCCGGCGACGCCAGCCTGCCGGTGGTCTACAGCGTCGACCGCGTGCGCGACGGCGGCAGCTTCACCACCCGCCGCGTCACCGCGGTGCAGAAGGGCCAGACCATCTTCACCTGCAGCGCGTCGTTCCAGGTCCGCGAAGCGGGCTTCGAGCACCAGTCACAGATGCCCGACGTGCCCGGCCCCGAGGGCCTCAAGTCGGAAACCGAACTGGCCCTGGAGATCGTCGACCAGCTGCCGCCGCGCATGCGCGAGAAGGCGGTCAGCCGCAGGCCGGTGGAAATTCGCCCGGTGCACGTCGGCAACCCCTTCCTGCCGGTCTCCAGCGAGCCGGTCAAGCACGTCTGGTTCCGCGCCGACGGCGCGCTGCCGGACATCCCGGCGATCCACAAGTACATCCTTGCCTACGCCTCGGACTTCGGCCTGCTGACCACGTCGCTGCGCCCGCATGGAGTGTCCGTGTGGCAGAAGTTCATGCAGGTGGCGAGCCTCGACCACGCGCTGTGGTTCCACGACGACCTGCGTGCGGACGAGTGGCTGCTGTATGTCATGGACAGCCCCTGGGCCGGCGGCGGGCGCGGCTTCAACCGCGGCAGCGTGTACAACCAGCAGGGCAAGCTGGTGGCCTCGGTGGCGCAGGAGGGGCTGATCCGCCAGCGCGAGGACTGGAAGTGACGCTGGGCGAGGCGCGCCACTGGGTGTTCGACATGGACGGCACCCTGACCGTCGCCGTGCACGACTTCGCCTTCATCCGCCGCGAGCTGGGTATCCCCGCGGAAGACGATATCCTCCATCACCTGGCGGCGCTGCCCGCCGAGGCGGCCTCGCGCAAGCGCGCCTGGCTGCTCGACCACGAGCGCGAACTGGCGCTCGCCTCACGCCCGGCCGTGGGCGCGGTGGCGCTGGTGCGCGCCCTCTGCGAGCGCGGCTGCCGGCTCGGCATCCTCACCCGCAACGCCCATGAGCTGGCGCTGGTGACCCTGCAGGCGATCGGCCTCGACGACTGCTTCGCCGCCGACGATATCCTCGGTCGCGACGAAGCCCCGCCCAAACCCCACCCCGGCGGCCTGCTGCACCTGGCCGAACGCTGGGGCGTCGCCCCCGGCGCGCTGGTGATGGTGGGCGACCACCGCATGGACCTCCAATGCGCCCGCGCGGCCGGCGCGCATGCGCTGCTGGTGAACCAGCCGGAGAACCCCTGGCCGGAATGGAGCGACGGCTTCGTGCGCGATTGCGCGGAGGTGCTGGCGGGGTTGGGGAGCTGATCCGAGGCAAAGGCCCCTCTCCCCGGCCCTCTCCCATGAATGGGAGAGGGGGTGGTGCGGGGTGTGTGATGGAGTGTGGTGCTGGGCTGGGCTACTGGGTGTTTGGTGCTTGGTTATGGCTGGGATGATCTGGGGCAACGGCCCCTCTCCCCGGCCCTCTCCCATGAATGGGAGAGGGGGTGGTGCGGGGTGGGTGATGGAGTGCGGTGCTGGCTGGGCGCTAAAGAGTGGGTGCTTGGGGATGGTGGGGATGATTCGGTGCAATGGTCCTCTCCCCGGCCTCTCCCATGAATGGGAGAGGGGCGCGCGCCAAATCGAAGAGCTGCCGAGTCCACGTCGTGGCGCCGAGCCCGCACGGGCAGCTCCCTCTCCCGTTTACGGGAGAGGGCTGAAGCCTTCCAGCAGCGTCAGCCGTATACGCTCCAGCACCGCCTCCGTTTCCCGCAACACCTCGTGATTCCAGAAGCGCAGCACGCGAAAGCCGCGTTCCTCGAAATAGCGGTCGCGCGCGGCGTCCTTGTCCGACGCCTGCTGATGCTGGCCGCCGTCCACCTCGATGATGAGGAAATGCTCCAGGCAGACGAAGTCGACGATGTAACGCCCCATGGGCTTCTGCCGCTTGAACTTGAGGCCGAGAAAGCGGTGGCCGCGCAGCTGACGCCACAGCACTAGCTCGGCGTCGGTCATCCGGCTTCTCAGGATCTTGCTGTTCAGTAACAGGTCCATGAGCATCCTTGCTCCCGTGGCGATCCTGAAAACCTAGCCGATGTTCACAACGCTTTCGCCTCGAAGGTATCGCAGCTGTCCGGCGAGCCGCTTTCGAAGCCGGCCTTGAACCAGCGCACGCGCTGTTGCGAGGTGCCGTGGGTGAAGGAGTCGGGCACCACGCGGCCCTGGCCTTTGCGCTGCAACTGGTCGTCGCCGATGGCGCTGGCGGCGTTCAGGGCTTCTTCGAGGTCGCCGGGTTCCATCCAGTCGAGGCGCTTCTGCGCGTGGAAGGCCCAGACGCCGGCGTAGCAGTCCGCCTGCAACTCCTGGCGCACCGAGAGCCCGGTGGCGCCTTCCATCGGCTGGCCGCTGCGGCGCGCGGCGTCCACGGTGGCGGGAACGCCCAGCAGGTTCTGTACGTGGTGGCCGACTTCGTGGGCGATCACGTAGGCCTGGGCGAAGTCGCCGGCGGCCTTGAAGCGCTGTTCCAGTTCGCGGAAGAAACCCAGGTCCAGGTAGACCTTCTGGTCCAGCGAGCAGTAGAACGGGCCGACCTGCGAGGAGGCATAGCCGCAGGCGGAGTTGGTGCCGCCGCTGAACAGGCGCAGTTCCGGCTGGCGGTACTGGCCTCCGCCGGTGGCGAAGAGGGCGGCCCAGGTGTCTTCGGTATCGCCGAGGATCGCGCTGACGAAGTCCACCTGGGGATCGGCGCGGCCGTCCGCGGGCTGGCTCTGCTCGACCTGCGAGCCCTGGCCGGAGAGCTGGCCGAGGATCTGCAGCGGGTCCTGGCCCATCAGCAGGCTGATCACCACCACCGCGACGATGCCCCCGAGGCCCAGCCCGCCACCGATGCGCAGGCCGCTTCCACCGGAGCGGCCGTCCGTCACGTTTTCGCTTCTTCTCGCCCTTTGCCAACGCATTGCCGGATCTCCTTGAAGGCCGGTGAGTCCGGCGCTTCATGCTAGGACGCGCGCGGCGCGATGACGTTCAGTCGCAGGCCAGCACCACTCGGTCGCGGCCTTCGTTCTTCGCCTGGTAGAGCGCCTGGTCGGCGCGGCGCAGGGTGCGCTGGAAGTCCGGATGACCGTCGTGCAGGGCCACGCCGAGGCTGACGGTGGTGCGGATCGTGCGGTTCGCGGCGAGCTGGAAGACTTCCTCGGCGACTCGCCGGCGCACCCGTTCGGCGAGGGTCATGGCGGTGGCTTCGGTGGTGTCGACGAGGATCAGCAGGAACTCCTCGCCGCCGTAGCGGAAGGCGTAGTCACCGCCGCGTATGCAACTGGAGAGAATCGCGGCGACCTGTTGCAGCACCAGGTCGCCGGCTTCGTGGCCGAGGTGGTCGTTGACGCTCTTGAAGTGGTCGATGTCGACCATCAGCACCGCGAACGGGCTGTGGGTGGTGCGCGCGAGGGCGATCTTGCGGTTGAGGACGACACTGAGGAACTTGCGGTTGAGCATCTGGGTGAGGCTGTCGCGGCCGACCTCCAGTTCGCCGGCGCGGGCGAACAGGGTGTCCAGCAGGTAGCGCACCACGCGGGTGGATTCGCGAAGCTCGCGCAATTGCCGCAACTTGCCCACCTCCGGCTGGAAGTGGGCGATGCAGCGCTCGATACGGTCGACGTGTTCGCGGATGGCGCTCATCTCCACCGCGTCCTGGAAGGCATGCGTCGCCTTGTGCTTGAACCACAGGCCGAAGTCCTACTGCAGCAGCGGCTGCAACTGCCCGGCCTGGGCACCGAGGGCGATGTCGTACATCAGCTGGTTTTCCCAGTCGAGCAGGCCGGCGCGCTGGCGTTCGCGCTCGGTGCCGATGTTCTGCGATACCGAGAACATCCGGTAGGCCTCCTCGGAGCGCGCGTTGCGCTGATGCGCCAGGGAGTACGCCTGGCTCATGACCTCCAGGGCGATGTCGATGTTCTCGCTGACGAAGGTGATGGCGTCGAGCTGGGCGCGTCCGAGCCTGGCGCTGCCCAGTTGCAGGAAGATCGCTGCCTTGAGGAAGCGCGCGCCGCGCATCACCAGGCTGATCGGGATGTCGACCCGCGCATGGATTTCGCCGATCCGTTTCTGCAGTTCGATCAGTTCGGGAACGTCGGAGCGGTTGCGCAGGGCGAACATCTCCTGCAGCCAGCGCCGCATGGACGGCTTGAGGTGTTCCTCGACGCGCTGGTGGGCGAGGAACTGCCCGGCGTGGCTGTCGTCACCCATGTGCTGGTAGAACCGTTCGGCAAGCGATTCGGCGTGCGCGTCGATCAGCGCGCCGACGGTTCGGCAGAGGGTGGCGTCGTAGCGGTCGAAAAGGGCGCCCCAGTCGGCGGCCAGGGGAGCGAGAACATCGGCTGTCATGGGTGGGTCCGATCACTGCGAGAGGACGGAAGCGTTGCGCGCCTAGGCGAAGCGCCATCATGCAAAGCGCGCGAATCTACACCAGCGTTCGCGCCTCTGCGCGTGCCCGAACGGTCGGTTCCTGACGAAAGGAAACACCCCGAGCCACCTGTTTGACGCCGGTCAATGGGCCGGGTAGTCGCTCACTACGCTCTGTTTGCCGTCGGTGCCCACGCCGATCACCTGATAGGCGTCCTTGCGCTCGCCCATTTCCATTCCCGGCGAGCCCATCGGCATACCCGGCGTGGCGATGCCGGCCAGGTCGGCGCGCTGGCGCAGGGCGAGCACGTCCTTCGCCGGCACGTGGCCCTCGACGAACTTGCCGTCGATCACCCCGGTGTGGCACGAGCCGAGCGCGTGCGGCACGCCGAGGCGGGTCTTCAGCGCCGGCATGTCGTTCTCGATGTGGTCGCGCACGCTGAAGCCGTTCTGCTCCAGGTGCTTGATCCAGGACGTACAGCAGCCGCAGTTGGGGTCGCGATAGACGTCGATGGCCACCGGCTCGGCGGCCTGGGCGACGCTGCCGACGAGCAGCGCGGCGAGCAGGGGAAATGCGCGCATGGTGAGTCTCCTGAGGTGAGGCGCGCAGGATAGCGCGCCCGGTGGCGTCCGGGACTGGCCTGGCGCAGGCCGAGGCGGCGAAGGTGTGACCGCCTGTTGCCGAAATGCGCTTCATCGGCCGTCAAAGGGTGCGACGAACCATCGCAGGTGGGTCTACTCTCAATTACAGATTCCGTCGTCGACACCCCGCCGGCGCGGTCTCGACACAGCCCCGTAAGGGGCGGGAGAGGAGGGAGCGCGATGATCAATCACGTATGGGGACTGTTGTCCCGTCCGACCCGCGAATGGGCCCAGATCAACACCGAAGGCGAAACCGTCATCCACCTGTATGCCCATCACGTGTTGCTGATGGCGCTGATACCGGTGGTCTGCGCCTTCATCGGTACCACCCAGATCGGTTGGAAGCTCGGCGACATGCAGACGTCGGAGGTGTCGCTACCCGTCGCCGTCGCCCTGGGTGCCGGCTTCTACCTGATGATCCTCGCCGCCATCGCGGTGATGGGAAACGTCATCTTCCGCATGGCCGAGCGTTATCCGGAGCGCCCCAGCGTCGACCGCTGCATCGTGTTCGCCGGCTACGTGGCGACGCCGCTGTTCCTCGCCGGCGCGGTGCTGCTCTATCCGCTGATCTGGCTGTGCATCCTGGTGGGCTGCGTGGCCCTCTGTTACACGGCCTATCTGCTGTATCTGGGGATTCCGTCGTTCCTGCAGATTCCGCGCAAGGACGGTTTCATCCTCTCCAGCGGAACCCTCGGCATCGGCGTGCTGGTGCTCGAGGCCCTGCTGGCGCTGACCGTGCTGATCTGGAGCGTGGGCTCGAACTTCGGTATCGGCCGGCTGTTCCTCGGCTGAGCCCGTATCGACGATAGGTGGCGGACCGGCCGCTTAGCGCCGCACCAGCAGCACGCCGGACTCCATGTGGTGCGTCCAGGGGAACTGGTCGAACAGCGCGCAGCGCTCGACGCGATGGGTGTCGTGCAGCTGCGCGATGTTCTGCGCCAGGGTTTCCGGGTTGCACGAGATGTACAGGATGCGCTCGAAGCGCCGCGTCAGCTCGCAGGTGTCCGGGTCCATGCCGGCGCGCGGCGGGTCGACGAACACGCTGCCGAAGTCGTAGCTCGCCAGGTCGATGCCTGCCAGGCGGCGGAACGGGCGGACGCCGTTCAGCGCCTGGGTCAGCTCCTCGGCCGACAGCCGCACCAGGGTAACGTTGTCGATGGCGTTGTCGGCGAGGTTGGCCAGCGCCGCGTACACCGACGACTTGCTGATCTCGGTGGCCAGTACCTTGCGCACTCGGGTCGCCAGCGGCAGGGTGAAGTTGCCGTTGCCGCAGTACAACTCCAGCAGGTCGTCGTCGCGCTCGCCCAGCGCCTCGTAGGCCCAGGCGAGCATCTTGCCGTTCACCGTGCCGTTGGGCTGGGTGAAGGCGCCCTCGGGCTGGCGATAGCGAAAGCGCCGCCCGGCGACCTCCAGTTCCTCCTCGACGAAATCCCGCCCGATGACGATGCGCTGACCGCGCGATCGGCCGATCAGGCTGACCTGCAGGTCGGCCGCGACCTGTCCCGCCGCCGCCTGCCAGGCGTCGTCCAGGGGCCGGTGGTAGGCCAGGGTGATCAGCGCGTCGCCGGCCAGGGTGGTGAGGAATTCCACCTGGAACAGCTTGAACGACAGCGCCGTGCTGGCCTGCCAGGCAGCCTTGAGCGGCGCCATCAGCGCGTTGATCCGCGCGCTGGCGATGGGGAAATCCTCGATCAGGATCGGCGTGTACTTGTCGCCCTTCTCGAACATCGCATAGAAGCGCTCCTCGTTTTCCCGCCACAGGCGGAACTCGGCGCGCAGCCGGTAGTGCTGCAGGGGCGAGTCGAACACCTGCGGTTCGGGCGCATCGAACGGTGCCAGCAGCTCGCGCAGGCGCGCGGTCTTTTCGGTGAGTTGCTGGGCGTAGGCGGCGGAATCGAGAGGGACGGAGCTCATGGATCACTCAGGCGGGCGCGGAAATCGGGCGGCTATTGTACGGATTCGCCAGGACGGCGGGGGCGGCTTTGTCGTGGAACGGTAGCCCGCGGCATCGCCGGCGCATGACGGGCTGAAAACCCGCCCGGTACGCCTCGCCACCGTGGGCGCGCCGCGCGCACCGCCCGGTCGGAGCGACACCGCGCTGCGGTGCGCATGGCGCACCCTACGGCCGATAGCGGGATGAATTCGTGGGTCTGTTCGGTCGAACCCGACCCGGTACGCGGCCCCGTAGGGTGCGCCGCGCGCACCGTATGGTCGGAACGACGCGGCGTTGCGGTGCGCATGGCGTTCCTTACGGATACCAGCCGAGCTTGATCACGAAGAGGATCGAGAGCACCACCAGCGCCGAGTTCAGCTCGCGGCCGCGGCCGGCGAGCAGCTTGATCGCGGTCCAGGCGATGAAGCCGAAGGCGATGCCGTTGGCGATGGAGAAGGTCAGCGGCATGGCCAGCGCGGTGATCACCACCGGCGCGGCGACGGTGATGTCGTCCCAGTCGATCTCGGCCAGGCCGGCGGTCATCAGCACCGCGACGAACAGCAGCGCCGGGGCGGTGGCGAAGGCGGGCACGCTGCCGGCCAGCGGCGAGAAGAACAGCGCGAAGAGGAATAGCACCGCCACCACGATGGCGGTCAGCCCGGTGCGCCCGCCGGCGCTGACACCGGCGGCGGACTCGATGTAGCTGGTGGTGGTCGAGGTGCCGAGCAGTGAGCCGACCATCGCCGCGCTGCTGTCGGCGATCAGCGCGCGGCCCATCTTCGGCATGTAGCCGTCCTTGCGCATCAGGCCGGCCTTCTTCGCCACCGCGATCAGCGTGCCGGAGTTGTCGAACAGGTCGACGAAGAGGAAGGCGAAGATCACGCTGACCAGGCCGATGTCCAGCGCACCGCGGATGTCCAGTTGCAGGAAGGTCGGCGCCAGCGACGGCGGCATCGAGACGAAGCCACCGAAGCTCGAGACGCCCAGGGCGATACCGGCCGCGGTGGTGACGAGGATGCCGATCAGCACCGCGCCGGTCACCTTGCGCGCCTCCAGGGCGACGATCAGGAAGAAGCCGAGGATCGCCAGCACCGCTTCCGGCTTCGCCAGGTCGCCCATGCCCACCAGCGTGGCCGGGTTGGCGACGACGATGCCGGCTTCCTTCAGGCCGATCAGGGCGAGGAACAGGCCGATGCCGGCGGCGATCGCCGAGCGCAGTTCCAGCGGGATGCTGTTGATGATCCATTCGCGGATTCGGAAGATCGAGAGCAGAAAGAACATGCAGGCCGAGAGGAACACCGCGCCGAGCGCTACCTGCCAGGTGTGGCCCATGTGCAGCACCACGGTGTAGGTGAAGAAGGCGTTCAGGCCCATGCCCGGCGCCAGCGCGATCGGGTAGTTGGCGATCAGGCCCATGATCGCCGAGCCGATGGCCGCGGCCAGGCAGGTGGCGACGAAGATCGCGCCCTTGTCCATGCCCGTCTCGCCGAGGATGCTCGGGTTGACGAAGAGGATGTAGGCCATCGTCAGGAAGGTGGTGACCCCGGCGAGGATCTCCGTGCGCACCGTGGTGTTGTGTGCCTTGAGTTGAAAGAGTCGTTCCAGCATGGCGATCTCCCGACGCGCTCTGCAGGCGCGCTTGATGCTCGTGGATGCGGTGCGTGGGCGCCGCGATGGGTTCGGCGGCCTCGGGAAGTTGCCCGGTCGGTCAGCAAAACGGCGCGAATCATAGCAAAACGGTAGCCGAAATCACCGCCCGTGGATCGGCCTGGCGAGCCCGCCGGACGCCGCGTCGGGCGCGTCAGCGCGCAAACCCGCGCAGCGCGCCGGGGGAACGCGGTACCCTCGCCCTATCGACTTCTGGAGGTGCCTATGCCCCGAGCCCTGCTGGCCGTCGCCGACGGCGTGGAAGACCTGGAAACCGTAACCGTCCTCGACGTGCTGCGCCGCGCCGAGATCGAGGTGGTGATGGCCAGCGTGGAGGCGCGGCGGATGTTCACCTGCGCGCGCGGCAGCCGGCTGACCGCCGATGCGATGCTGCTCGACGTGCTGGCGCAGGATTTCGACCTACTGGTGCTGCCCGGCGGCGCGGTGGGTGCGGAGCGACTCGGCGCGCACCTGCCGCTGGCCGAGCGGGTCCGCCAGCAGGCCGCCGCCGGCCTCGAGTTCGCCGCGATCTGCGCGGCGCCGGCCCTCGCGCTGCAACCCTTCGGCGTGCTCAAGGGGCGGCGGATGACCTGCTACCCCGCGTTCAGCGATCGGTTGTCCGGCTGCGTGTTCGTCGACCAGGCGGTGGTGGTCGACGGCAATCTGACCACGGCCCAGGGCCCGGCGGCGGCGCTGGAGTTCGCCCTGACCCTGGTCGAGCGCCTGTCCGGCAGGGCGGCGCGGCGCAAGGTCGGCGAGGCGATGCTGCTGCGCTGAGGTGCCTGGTCGAACTCGCGCGCCCCCCGGCGGGTCAGTGAAGACAGGCCGGCGCTCCGATCGGTATCGAGTGAATGATGAGGCGAAACGAATGGATGGCGTCGATCTGACGGTACTGCGGCGCGCCCGCGACTGGCTCCGCGAAGGCCATGAGGTGGTGCTCTACAGCGTGGTGGAAACCTGGGGCAGCGCGCCGCGCCCGGTGGGGTCGCTGCTCGCCCTGCGCGGCGACGGACGGGTCGAGGGTTCGGTATCCGGCGGCTGCATCGAAGACGACCTGCTGGCGCGGTTGCCGCTGCGGGTCGACGAACAGGCGCGCTGCGCGCTGATCACCTATGGCGTGACGAAGGAGGAGTCGGCGCGTTTCGGCCTGCCCTGTGGTGGCACGCTGCGGCTGGTGCAGGAGCCGCTGCGAGACGCCGGCTGGATCGACGAGCTGCTGCAACGCTGCGAGGCCCACGAACGCGTCGCCCGGCACCTGCACCTGCGCAGCGGCGCCGTCACGCTGGCGCCGATCGGCCGCGAGCAGGCGCTGCACTTCGACGGCGAGCTCCTCGTGGCACCTTTCGGCCCGGCCTGGCGGTTGCTGCTGATCGGCGCCGGGCAGCTGTCGCGCTACGTCGCCGACTTGGCGCACACGCTGGGTTTCGAGGTGCTGATCTGCGACCCGCGCGAGGCCTATGCCCACGATTGGCCGCTGGAGCGGGTGCGCTTCCTGCCCGGCATGCCCGACGATGCCGTGCTCGCCGCCGAGCCGGATGCGCACACCGCCATCGTCGCGCTGACCCACGATCCACGCCTGGACGACATGGCGCTGCTCACCGCGCTCGGCTCCGAGGCGTTCTACGTCGGCGCGCTGGGGTCGCGGGCGAACAACGAGAAACGCAAGCAACGGCTGATTTCCTTGGGCCTCGACGCCGTCGACGTGGGCCGCCTGCACGGGCCGATCGGCCTGCCCATCGGCAGCCGCACGCCGGCGGAAATCGCCCTCTCGCTGATGGCCGAGATCGTCGCCCTGAAGAACGGCGCGCGGGTTGCCCAGCCGGGTCGCCAGGCCGGGCTGGATGCGGTGGGGGCTGAGGCGGCGCGGCCTGGCGCGGCGCGACTGAAGTCCGCCTGATGCGGGGTGGCGTTCGTGCCCTGCTGCTCGCCGCCGGCGTGGGCAGCCGCTATCGCGCGGAAAGCGACAGCGACAAGCTGCTGGCGCCGAGCCGGGCGGGCGATCCGTATTCCACACCGGTGCTGCTGGCCGCGCTGCACACCCTGCAGGGCGTCGCCGAGGAGCTGGTGGTGGTGGTCCGCGCCGACAACGCCGCGCTGATCGAGCGCCTGCGCGGGCAACCCTGCAGCCTGCTGGTGGTGGAAACCAACGGCCTCGGTCACAGCCTGGCCCAGGCGGTGCGTGCGCATCCGGCCGAGCAGGGCTGGCTGGTGGCACTCGGCGACATGCCCTACGTGCGGCGCGACACGCTGCTGGCGGTGGCGGAGGCGATCCGCCCGCAGGGCCTGGTCGCGCCGGTCTACCAGAACCAACTCGGCCATCCGCGTGGCATCGGCAGCGCCCATCGCGAGCAACTGCTGGCACTGGACGGCGAACGCGGCGCGCAGACGCTGTTCCAGGGCGACGCGGTGCAGCGCCTGGCCCTGGACGATCCCGCCGTCCTGCGCGACATCGACCGCCCCGGCGACCGGCTCGCCTAGGGCGGGCTCCAGCCTCCCCACGGATCTGGGTAGGGTGGGCTTCAGCCCACCCGCGTGCCCGCCTGGGGCATCTGTGTGTCGGTGGGTTAAAGCCCACCCTACGAGCTCGCCTACGCCTCTGCGCGACATCGACCGCCCCGGCGACCGGCTCGCCTAGGGCGGGCTCCAGCCTCCCACGGATCTGGGTAGGGTGGGCTTCAGCCCACCAGCGCGCCCGCCCGGGGCATCGGCGTGTCGGTGGGCTAAAGCCCACCCTACGAGCTCGCCTACGCCTCTGCGCGACATCGATCGCCCCGGCGACCGGCTCGCCTAGGGCGGGCTCCAGCCTCCCCACGGATCCGGGTAGGGTGGGCTTCAGCCCACCAGCGTGCCCGCCTGGGGCATCGGCGTGTCGGTGGGCTGAAGCCCACCCTACGAGGGTCGCGCAGCCCATGTGGTGCGCATGGCGCCACCTGCGGGTGACGACAGGGTGATTTTCGTAGGGTGCGCCACGCGCACCGGCGCATGGCGTTGCGTGAGCCCGCCGGATCGATACCGCTCCTCGCCTGCGCTGAACATTTCCGGATCTGGCTGCGTCGTACCTCCTAGACGCGGAACACCGCGCAGCGAGTGCCCGCCGCCGGGCGCGAATGCAGACCAGACCGTGAGGCACCCATGAGCGCCACCTCCCTTCGCGAGGGCCGCAGCGATCCTGCCGCCCATTCGATTTCCCTCGTTCTCAATGGCCAGCCGCGTCACCTCGACGTGCTGCCCTGGACCACCGTGCTCGACCTGCTGCGCGAACAGCTCGACCTGACCGGCAGCAAGAAAGGCTGCGACCACGGCCAGTGCGGCGCCTGCACCGTGCTGCTGGACGGCAAGCGGGTGAACGCCTGCCTGACCCTGGCGGTGATGCTCGACGGCCGCGAGCTGACCACCGTCGAAGGGCTCGCCAACGGCGACCAGCTGCATCCGTTGCAGGAGGCCTTCGTCAAACACGATGCCTTCCAGTGCGGCTACTGCACGCCCGGGCAGATCTGCTCGGCGGTCGGTCTGGCCCGCGAAGGGCGTGCGCAGAGCCGCGAAGAAATCAGCGAGCTGATGAGCGGGAACCTCTGTCGCTGCGGCGCCTACAACAACATCCTCGATGCCATCGAGGAGGCGTTGCCGGCCACGCGTGGGGAGGGCGGCGCATGAATCCCTTCGCCTACAGCAAACCGGCCGCGGTGGACGAGGCGCTACGCCTCGCCGGGCCGAACGCGCGCTTCATCGCCGGCGGCACCAACCTGCTCGACCTGATGAAGGAAAACGTCACCCGCCCCGAGCGGCTGATCGACATCAACGGCCTGCCGCTGCGCGGTATCGACGCCACAGCCAGCGGCGGCCTGCGCATCGGCGCGCTGGTGAGCAACGCCGACTTGGCCTGGGACGCGCGCATCGAGCAGCGCTATCCGCTGCTGGCCCAGGCGATTCTCGCCGGTGCTTCACCGCAACTGCGCAACATGGCCAGCACCGGCGGCAACCTGCTGCAGCGCACCCGTTGCTACTACTTCTACGACGCCGGCGTGCCGTGCAACAAGCGCGAGCCCGGCAGCGGCTGCCCGGCGAAGGACGGGCTCAACCGTATCCACGCGGTGCTCGGTGCCAGCGACGACTGCGTCGCGGTGAACCCGTCGGACATGTGCGTGGCGCTGGCCGCGCTGGAAGCGGTGGTGATCGTCGCCGGACCGCAGAGCGAGCGGCGCATCGATTTCGCCGATTTCCATCGCCTGCCCGGCGACGCGCCGGAGCGCGACAACGTGCTGGCCGACGACGAGCTGATCCTCGCCATCGAACTGCCGGCCGAAGGCTTCGCCGCGCACAGCCGTTACCTGAAGATTCGCGACCGGGCCTCCTACGCCTTCGCCCTGGTGTCCGTCGCCGCGGCGCTGGAGCTGGACGGCGGCAACATCCGCGCGGCGCGCCTCGCCCTCGGCGGCGTCGCCCACAAACCGTGGCGCAGGCAGGAGGCCGAGGAGGTGCTGATTGGCAAGCCAGCCAGCGACGAAGCCTTCGCCCTCGCTGCCGATCTGCTGCTCGAAGGTGCCCGCCCGCTGGCGCACAACGGCTTCAAGATCGAACTGGCACGCCGCGCCATCGTCCGCGCCCTGGGCGATGCCGCCCATTCCATCCAGCATCAGGGAGGCCGCCCATGAACGCCCACGCCCAACCGGATTCGTCGCCGCTCGGTCGGCCACTGGACCGCGTCGACGGCCCGCTGAAGGTCACCGGGCAGGCGCGTTATGCCGGTGAATTCAACCAGGCCGGGCTGCTTTACGGCAGCGTGGTGTCGAGCACCATCGCCCGCGGCCGCGTGCTGTCCATCGAGAGCGCCGCCGCCGAGGCGGTTCCCGGCGTGCACCTGGTGCTGACCCACCTGAGCCGCCCGCGCCTGGCGGCCGACGACGACAGCTACGAGGACATGGACTCCGCCGAGGGTTCGGCCTTCCGCCCGCTGTTCAACGACCGCGTGCTCTACAGCGGCCAGCCGCTGGCGCTGGTGGTGGCCGACAACCTGGAGATCGCCCGGCATGCCGCCTCGCTGGTGACCATCGAGTACGCCGCCGAGGCGCACCAGACCGATCTGGTCGCGGCCCTCGACCAGGCCCACGCGGCCCCGGCCGAACTGCCCGAACCGCGCGGTGACGCCGAGGCCGCGCTGCTCGGTGCCGCCTTGAGCATCGAGCTAGAATACGAGCTGCCCATCGAGCACCACAACCCGATGGAGCCGCATGCCTCGACGGTGCTCTATCAGGACGACGGCAGCCTGCTCATCTACGACAAGACCCAGGGACCGCAGAACAGCCAGCAATACGTGCAGCACGTGTTCCTGCTGGACAAGGAAAAGGTGCGCATCCTCGCGCCCTTCGTCGGCGGCGCCTTCGGCTCCGGCCTGCGCCCGCAGTACCAGTTGCCGCTGGCCGTGATGGCCGCGCTGATGCTGAAGCGCTCGGTGCGGGTGACGCTGACCCGCCAGCAGATGTTCACCTTCGGCTACCGGCCGCGGATGCTGCAGCGCCTGCGCCTGGGGTGCGCGGCCAACGGCACGCTGCAGGCGATCACCCACGACGCCTTCGCCCAGACCTCGCGCTTCGAGGACTTCACCGAACACGTGGTGGAGTGGTCCGGCATGCTCTATCACTGCGACAATGTGCGGTTGGGCTACCAGATGGTTCCGCTGGACGTGTTCACCCCGCTGGACATGCGCGCGCCGGGCGCCGCCGAGGGCGTGTTCGCCCTGGAGTGCGCGATGGACGAACTGGCCTGCGCGGCCGCCATCGATCCGCTGCAACTGCGCCTGCTGAATTTCGCCGATACCAACCAGAACGAGGGCAAGCCGTATTCCAGCAAGGAGCTGCGCGCCTGCTACGCACAGGGCGCCGAGCGCTTCGGCTGGGACCGGCGCTCGATGGAGCCGCGCAGCATGCGCGACGGCCACCAGCTGGTCGGCTGGGGCATGGCGACCGGCGTCTGGGAGGCGATGCAGAACCCGGCCAGCGCCAAGGCCGCGCTGGCCGCCGACGGCACGCTGACGGTGAGCAGCGCCACCACCGATATCGGCACCGGCACCTACACGGTGATGACGCAGATCGCCGCCGCCGCGATGGGGCTGCCGGTGGAGCAGGTGGAATTCAAGCTCGGCGATTCGAGCCTGCCGACCGCGCCATTGCAGGGCGGCTCGTTCACCGTGTCCTCGGTGGGCACCGCCGTGCAGCAGGCCTGCGCGGCCCTGCAGGGCAAGCTCTTCGAGGTGGCGCAGCGCCTGCCGCAGTCGCCCTTCGCCGGGGCGACGCTGGAGCAGGTCGAGTTCGTCGACGGCCAGCTGCGCCTGCGCGAGTCGCCGGACACCGCCCTGGCCATCGCCGAGGTGCTCGCTGCCAGCGGCCCGCTGGAAGCCCAGGCCGACGCCAAGCCGGATGAGAAACGCGACAAGTTCGCCACTGCGACGCACTCGGCGGTGTTCGTCGAAGTGAAGGTGGACGAGGCGCTGGGCAGCATTCAGGTCAGCCGGGTAGTCAGCGCCATCGCCGCCGGCCGCGTGGTCAATCCGAAGATGGCGCGCAACCAGATACTCGGCGGCGTGGTCTGGGGCATCGGCATGGCGCTGCAGGAGGAAACCCAGATCGACCACAACCTGGGGCGCTACATGAATCACAGTCTTGCCGAGTACCACATCCCGGTGAACGCCGACATCCACGATATCGACGTGATCTTCGTCGAGGAAAACGACGACGTGGTCAACGCGCTCGGCTCGAAAGGTGTCGGCGAGATCGGCATCGTCGGCGTCGCTTCGGCGGTGGCCAACGCCATCTACCACGCCACCGGCAAACGCATCCGCGAGCTGCCGATCACGCTGGACAAGCTGTTATAGGCATTCGTCGAGGTGGGGTGGGGTGTGGCATGACACCGCCCGGTAGATCGGTGAAGCGTGACACCGCTATGCGTAGGGTGCGCCAGGCGCAGCTTGCGGGACTTGTGG
>NZ_DJTK01000062.1:0-9140 GCF_002438225.1 Pseudomonas sp. UBA6310
GTGGGCGTGAAGTACGAGCCGAAGGGCTGGAACACCGCCTTCACCGCCTCCGTCTACGACCTGGTGAAAGAGGACGACGTGATCGCCGACGCCACCACCGGCGGCTACCGCCAGGTCGGCGAGAGCCGCGCCAAGGGCGTGGAGCTGGAGCTGAACAGCGATCTCAACGAAAACCTCAACCTGGTGGCGTCCTACTCCTACACCGACGCGCGCATCACCAAGGACAGCCCCGGCTCGCTGCTGGAAGACCACCAGATGACCGGCGTGCCGCGCAACCAGGCGTCGGTCTGGGCCACCTACCGCTTCCTCGACGGCGCGCTCAAGGGCTTCCACATCGGCGGCGGCGTGCGCCATTTCGACAGCACCTTCGCCTACACCGCGGCGTCGCTGTACGGCACGCTGGATACCGGTGACGTGACCCTGGTGGACGCCTCGGTGGGTTATCGCATCGACGAGCACTGGTCCGCCGAGGTCAACGCGAAGAACCTCTTCGACCAGGAATACGTGACCGGCTGCAACAACGCCGGGCGCTGCTACTGGGGTGAGGAGCGCACGCTGCTCGGCACGGTGTCGTTCAACTGGTGAGGATGGCGTGGCTGGCGAACGGCGCGGGGCTTAGCGGGCGAGGTACAGCCTTCCGCTCAGGCGACGTGCCAGGGTTGTGAAGTTGATCACCGGCGGTGTCTGGTTCTGCGCATGGCAGAGCAGGGTGATAGGCGCTGCCAGGCGCGGCTTGGCGCCGACGATCCGGCAATAGACGACACTGGCGCGCTGCAGGTCCTTCATCGAGGCGGGCACCACAGATACGCCGGCGCCAGCCGCCACCAGGCTGACATTGGTCAGCATGCGTTCGACCTCGAAGGCCACCTCCGGCTCGAAGCCGGCATTGCGGCAGGCCTTCAACAGGTTCGCGTACATTCCCGGCGCGCCGGGCCGGCGCACCAGGATGAAGGGTTCGTCCCTGAGTTCGACAAGGCGCAGTTCGGGCATTCCGTCGGGCGCCTCGCGTCCGGCCAGCAGCGGATGGTCCACCGGCAGCACCAGCAGCAGTTCCTCGTTGAGCAGGCGGTGGAACTGCACCTCGTCGGGGCGGGCGACCGGCGCGCGAAGGATGCCGACATCCAGGCTGCGCGTGCCCACTTCATCGGTGAGGCCGCGTGCATTGCCCTCATGCAACACGATGCTGACGCGTGGGAACGCCTGCCGGTAGGCACGGATGATCCGCGGGATCAGCGGGTGCGCGGCGGCGGAACTGGTGAAACCGATCGACAGGACGCCCTCCACGCCTTCTGCAACGCGGGCGGCGCGGCGGCTGGCGTTGTCCACCTGAGCGAGGATCGCCCTGGCTTCCTCGAGGAATACCTGGCCGGCGGCGGTGAGGTCTACGCCCTTGGCGTGGCGCTTGAACAGATCGAAACCCAGCTCCAGTTCCAGCGCGCGTATTTGCTGGCTAAGCGGAGGCTGCTGCATGTGCAGGCGCGCCGCGGCGCGGGTGAAGTGGCGCTCTTCGGCGACCATCGTGAAGTAGCGCAAGTGCCGTAGTTCCATGCGGGGCTCGCCAATGAGGGGTGGTTTTCGGCCGGCGGACCGCGGCCTGGAAAAATGGCGCAGCGGGCGATGGTCGGCGGCGTAATTGGGTAGGATACGGCAGCCCGGGGCAAGTCTTCGGTCCAATAACAAGAACTCACGCTGCAGCGGACCCACGCATGATTCTCAAGCTGGCACGCAATCCGACCCTGCAGATCGTCGTCGCGGTGAGCGCCGGTATTCTGCTGGGCCTCTGGCGCCCGGACCTGGCGATGGCCATGAAGCCGCTGGGCAGCGGCTTCCTCCAACTGGTGGGCTGGGCGATACCGCCGCTGATGTTCGTTCTGGTGACGTCCGGCGTGGCGCGCTTGCGCTGTCGCCGCCAGGCCCGGGGACTGGGCGCACGCACCCTGGTCTATTTCGAGGCACTCAAGGTGCTGGCATTGCTCTGCGGGCTGCTCGGGGCTCTGCTGCTGCGCCCCGGCGACGGCTTCGCTCCGCCGTCCGAATTCCCGACGCACACGTTGGCCGCCCAGGTTCACAGCACGGGGCAGGGCACCGAACGCATGGTCGAGGCGGGAGCCGGCGTCTCGCCGTTGCACCTTTGGCAACTCCTCAGTCGCAGCCCGGTGTTGCAGGTGGCATTGCTGGCGTTGGTCTGCGGCTACCTGCTGAGCCGCCTGGGACCCCTCGGTGAACCTGTTCTCGCGGCCCTCGACCGGTTGCTGGCGCTGCTGTTCGCCTTGCTCAGGGTACTGCTGCGTTTCGCCCCACTGGCGGCCTTCAGCGCCATGGCCTTCACCATCGGCCGCTACGGGCCGGGCTCGACGGTTCACCTGCTGAAGTTCATCGCGGTGATCTACCTCACCTGCCTGGCATTCGTTGGCATCGTGCTCGCCACCGCCTCGCGGTTCGCGGGCGTCGGCCTGCTCCGGTTGATCGCGTACATCAAGGAAGAGCTGTTGCTGGTGGCGTCCACCGGGTCCTCGGTGATCGCTCTCCCGGGGCTGCTGCGCAAGCTGGAACGGCTGGGATGCGCACGGCAGTCGGCGCGGGTGGTGTTGACCACCGGCTACACCTTCAATCTGGCGGGGTCGAACATCTACCTGTCCTGCGCTGCGCTATTCCTCGCCCAGACCGGCAATGTCGAACTCGATGGCCTGCAACTGCTTGGCCTTCTGCTGGTGTGTCTGTTCACCTCGATGGGTTCCACCAGCATCGCCGGTTCCTCGTTCCTGACCCTGGCCGCGACACTGAGCGTTCTGCCGATGATTCCGGTGGAAAGCGCCGGCCTGTTGCTGGGCGTCGAGCGGCTGATGAAATGCCGTTCGCTGACCAACGTGCTGGGCAACTGCGTAGGCTGCCTGGCGATCGCACGCTGGCACGGCTCGTTGGACCAGACGATCTTGCAGCGGGCGTTGAATCCGGCTCGCGCGGTACCCGGGCGGGGGCCGCTGCGCAACACTTCGCGCGGCGCGGGCGGTGGGCATGCCGAAGAGCCGTCGAATGGCAGCGCGGCGGGCGAAGAGAGGCGCTGAGGGCCGTGCCGGTACAAGGTGGACAGCGCTGCGGCGTGAATGCCACCCGCTAGCTCAACAGGCGCGGCGGGCACCGCGCGTTTTTCGGGGCGGGGCAGGCCGGTCCGTCGCTGCGCCTGGGGCAGCGGCAGACCGGTCGTTGCCGGGCGTCAGTCGCCGGCCAGCTTGCTGAACGCCTCGTTCAGCGTCGCTTCGGCGTCGCTCAGGCGCTGGCGCCGCTCACGCATCCAGTCCTGATCCGTGCCCAGCGTCTTCTGCGCCTGCGCCAGCATGCGTTTGACTTCCGCCGGCTGCGGGCCGCCGATGCCCTGGCGGCTATCCACCATGGCACGCGGCGATAGCGTGGCGCGGAACGCGGCTTCGCTGAGGGGCAACTCGGTGGTCTTCCACTGGTATTTCTTCGCGGCCTGGGTGTAGAGCTTCTGCGCCTCTGCATAGGGGAAGGCTTTCGGCGTGATGCCATGGTCACGGGCATAGGTGACGATCAGCGAGGCGAAGCTGTGGCCGATGCGGAACGGCACGTCGTGCAGGCGCTCCAGGGTGTCGGCCAGCTCCATCGAGGTGGTCCATTCCGACTCGAGTTCTTCCAGGCTGCGCGCCGAGTCGATTTTCAGGGCATCGAGCACGGTGTTCATCCGGTCGATCATCTCGACGCTCTCGTCGAACAGGCCGGAGGAGTCGTAGGCGAACTTGTAGTCGGTCATCCCGGTGGTGACGTTGTGCGCGCGCAGCGTCACCAGTTGCGACAGCCCGACCACGTCCGAGGCGGCCTCGCGGGTGCGCATCAGCAGCCCCGGGTTGCGCTTCTGCGGCATCGCGCTGCTGGTGTAGGTGGAAGCCTCGTCGAGCAGCAGCCACGGGCGGATCTGGTGATACTGGGTGTGGATGTCGCCGATCATCGCGCCGATGCGAATCGCCGTGGAGGCGACGAGGGCGGACGCTTCGAGGGGAATGTCGTACGGGGAAACCTGGCTGGCATCCAGCGAGTTCTCGCGCACGCCATCGAAGCCGAGCAACGTGGCCAGGCGCGTGCGGTTGAGCGGGTAGGCGGAGTTGGCGAGCACGGCGGTGCCCATCGGGCTGAGATTGAGCCGTGCGTAGAGTTCGTGGAGGCGCTGCGCGTCGCGCTCGAACGAAGCGTCGTAGGCGAGCAGATAGTGCGCGTAGCTGATCGGCATCGCCTGTACGCCGTTGGTGTAGGCCGGCACCAGCGTGTCGATGTTCTCGGCGGCCAGCTTGAGCAGGCGCTGGCGCAATGCATCGAGCGCATCGCCGTAATCGAGCACCTGACGCCGCAGGCTGGCCAGGCGGTAGGTCGCGTACATGTCCTGGCGGCTGCGCCCGGAGTGGATCAGCGAGGCTTCCGGGCCGATCTTGTCGGTCATGATGCGCTCGATCTGCAGTACGTCGGTGGGCCGCTTGCCGTCCGGCCGCTCACCCTGGTCGATGGTGTAGCGCACGCTGCCGGCGATCTTGCGGCCTTCGTCGGCCGAGACGATGCCTTCCTCGGTGAGCATGACGATGGAGGCTTTGTTGATCCGGTTGATCCAGTCGAACTGACCGTCGTCGCTTTTTTTCTTGCCCGCCGCGGGCTTCTCGACCGTGGCGCCGATCTTCTTCGCCTGCGCGGCGCACTCGGCGGTGGTCTTGCAGTTCATCTCGCCGGTGTTGGCGGCATAGGCGCCCGGGCCACCGGCCAGGGCCAAGAGAATGGCGAGGTGCAGCAGGGATTTTCTGGTGTGCATGAGCGTTTCCTGGGCCGGTGCGGGCCGGCGGTTGTGGGCGGGGCGAGGTGTCAAAGCAGCGGAATCGTGTAGCTGACGATCAGGCGGTTCTGGTCAATGTCCTGATCGCCGCCGCTGCGATAGGTACCGTTGCGCCAACGCACGGCGAGGTTCTTCAGCGCGCCGCTCTGGAAGCTGTACTGGATGTCGGTATCACGCTCCCATTCACGGGTCGCGCCGTTGGCCAGCTCGAAGTTGTCGCCGCGCAGATAACGGGTCATGAAGCTCAGGCCGGGAATACCAAGGCCGGCGAAGTCGTAGTCGTAGCGCACCTGCCAGGAGCGTTCGTCCGGGTTGGCGAAGTCCGGCGAGAGCATCACGTAGTTGACCAGGAACGGGTCGGTACCCTGCAGGTAGGGGAAGCCGGTTCCGCCGGACATTTTCTGGTAGGCCGCGCCCAGGGCGTGGAAGCCGAAGCTGTAGGTGAACTTGGCGCCGAAGGCGTTGTTGTCGACATTGGTCGCGCCATCGTCGGTGGAGCGCGCGTAGCGGATATCGCTCTTCAGTGCCTGGTTTTTGCCGAAGGGCAGGTCGTGGCTGAGATTGAATATGTGCTGTTTGTAGTTGGCATCCAGATGGGCATAGCTGTAGCCGGTGGTCAGCGCCTTGCTCCACTTGTAGCTGGCGCTGAAGAAATCGAACGTGTCGGTGTCCTGGCGACCGCTCAACCCTGAGCCCGAAGCGGCGAGCTTGTCGCCGCCGCTGCTGTTGCGCAGGTTGTTTTCCGTGAGGCGCCCAATATTGAGGGTGAGGTCGTCGATGTCCTTCGAGGTCAGCTGGGTGCCCTGGAAGGTTTGCGGCAGCAGGCGCGAATTGTTCGGTTGCACCGTCGGCAGGCGCGGAATCAGCGTACCGAAGCGCAGCGTGCTGTTGGCGACTCGGGCCTTGGCGGTGGCGCCAACCCGGCTGTAGTCATCGGGTGCCCCGTCGTCGCCTACCGGCAACAACCCGGAGTTCTGCCGATCCTGCCCCGAGTCCAGCTTGACGCCGAGAAGACCGAGGGCATCGACGCCGAAGCCGACCGTGCCCTGGGTGAAGCCGGATTGGTAACGCAGCAGGAACCCTTGAGCCCACTCTTCACGTTTCGACTGGTTGGCATCTTCCTGGCGGTAATCACCGTTGAAGTAGAAGTTGCGCAGTTCCAGCTCGGCTTTGCTGTCTTCCAGAAATTCCGCGCTGGCGATGGAGGGGAGGGTGAATCCAATACCGAGACCGACCGAAGCCAGACCCAGGTGCAGAGGTTTAATCGACATGTTCATGTCCTGTGCTTGTTGTTCTTGTTGTGGCGACGGCACCTGCGAAAAGCCGCCGGGTGACATCCAGGACGATGCTAGGACCTGTATTTGAATATTTAAAATATATATAAAGTCTGTATTCGATACTTTTTGAGTTTTTAGTGCTGCTGGTTGGTGGCCATCCGGGGTTGAGCGAAAGCGCGTTGGCTCGCCAGGAAGTCCACAGGGCCCGCAGGATGCGGTGATAATGCGGCGACTGTTATCCGCTCACCCAAGGAGCCACGGTGGCCGCGACGTTCGAAATCAAACCGCTCGACCCCGAAACCTACCGTCGGCAAACGCGCCGCGCGACGCTGATCGTCGCCGTGCTGTTCCTCGCGCTGGCGATGCTGTTCTCGCAGATCCTGGTGCTGGCGTTCGGTGAAAGCGGCGGCGACAACTTCCGCTGGAACGTCGCCGGCGTGGTCATCGGGCTGGGCCTGAGCGTGGCGCTGGTGCGCCTACGCTTCTGGTCGCAGGCCTGGCTGGCGCCGAGCCTCTACGGTTGGCAGCTCAAGCGCAGCCTGATGAGCATCACCAATCTCATGCATCGGCTCGAGGCGGGCGTGGCCGCCGGCGACCCGGTGGCGATGAAGCTGCTGCGCTTCTATCACCTGGGGTTGATGCAGATGCACGAACTGGACGGCAACAGCAGCGACCAGGGCCAGGCCCGGGCCGAGATCGAACGGCACCGGCAGCGCATGGAGGAGGCCGGCCTGGATACCGAACAGACGCGCCTCGACCCCGCCTGGCTGGAGTCGGTGAAGCGGGGCTTCGCCGCCTGAGCGCCGCCCGGCTGAAATATCGCGGCAACAAAGCTGCTCTAGGGTATGGCCCCTGAACTTCCAGGTGCCCCTCCATGAACAGTGCTGCCCGCCGTACCCGCAAGACCCTCGACCTCGTCGCCTACCACAACGAGCGCGCCGCGCTGGCGGTGATGAAAATGGCCGAACGGATGGAATGCCAGGTCCTGCGCGGGGAATTGCTCGAGGTCATCCACAGCCTGAACCAGGACGCCGCGGACCTGCGCCAGGTCCGCCAGGCGCTGGACGTGGACGAGCGCAGGCGCGCCTGATTACCGCCCGTCGCGCCGACACGGCCGCGCGACGCAGCGAGGCCATCCGCGGAAAGATCGCGTTACACACGCCTCGTGGCCGCGCAGCGCCCCGCGGCAACGGCTGCGCCAGCGTCCGGGCATGCGTGCAAGGGCCTGGCAGCGGTGTTTTGTTTCATCCAGGCGGGAGCGGGCAGGGCGCTCGCACAGCGAAATACGCGTCCCGCCCTTCCGATATCGACTGGGGGCCGGCACAATTCGCGTCCTTTTTTTGGCTGGGCGCGCCGGAGCCTCGAAATGATCAAGACGCCGTACTACCTCATCGACAAGCAGAAGCTGCTGGTCAACATGCAGAAGATCGCCTACGTGCGCGAGCAGTCCGGCGCCAAGGCCCTGCTGGCGCTCAAGTGCTTCGCCACCTGGCCGGTGTTCGACCTGATGCAGCAGTACATGGACGGCACCACGTCGTCCTCGCTGTACGAGCTCAAGCTCGGCCGGCAGAAGTTCGCCGGCGAGACCCACGCCTACAGCGTCGCCTGGGCCGACGACGAGATCGGCGAGATGCTGGAGAACTGCGACAAGATCATCTTCAACTCCATCAGCCAGTTGCAGCGCTTCGCCGAGCCCTCCGAAGGCAAGGTGCGCGGCCTGCGCGTCAACCCGCAGGTGAGCAGCTCGGACTACCTGCTGGCCGACCCGGCGCGCCCGTTCAGTCGTCTGGGCGAATGGGACCCGGCGAAGATCGAAGCGGTGATCGAGCAAATCTCCGGCTTCATGTTCCACAACAATTGCGAGAACGGCGACTTCGGCCTGTTCGACAAGATGCTCGGCCATATCGAAGAGCGCTTCGGTCACCTGCTGCACAAGGTCAAGTGGGTCAGCCTCGGCGGCGGCATCCATTTCACCGGCGAGGGTTACGCGCTGGACGCCTTCTGCGCGCGCCTCAAGGCCTTCTCCGAGAACTACGGCATACAGGTCTACCTGGAGCCGGGCGAAGCCGCGATCACCCAGAGCGCCTCGCTGGAAGTGACCGTGCTCGACACCCTCTACAACGGCAAGAATCTGGCCGTGGTGGACAGCTCCATCGAGGCGCACATGCTCGACCTGCTGATCTACCGCCTCAACGCCAAGCTCGCGCCCAGCGCGGGCGAGCACAGCTGGATGGTGTGCGGCAAATCCTGCCTGGCCGGCGATATCTTCGGCGAGTACGCATTCGACAAGCCGCTGCAGATCGGCGATCGCCTGTCGTTCGTCGACGCGGCCGGTTACACCATGGTCAAGAAGAACTGGTTCAACGGCCTGAAGATGCCCGCCATCGTGGTCAAGCAGCTCGACGGCAGCGTCGAGGTGGTCCGCGAGTTCGGCTTCGACGACTACCTGTCCAGCCTCGGCTGACGGCGTCGGCAAACGGGCGTCGCCGACGTCCCGCGGCGCTCCGGTCGGATGAAAAAAGCCTGCCTCGCGAGACGACGAGCAGGCCTGCAATAACCGTCTCAAAACCGCAGTACCAGGAGGTGAAACAATTGAAGAAGAACGTTCTTATCATTGGCGCAGGAGGTGTCGCCAAGGTGGTGGCCCACAAGTGCGCGCAGCACAACGACGAACTCGGTCGTATTGCCATCGCGTCGCGGAACATCTCCAAATGCCAGGCCATCATCGACAGCGTCAAAGCCAAGGGCAGCCTCAAGCAGCCCGCCGATATCAAGGCTTTCGCGCTTGACGCACTGGATATCGAAGCGACCAAGACGCTGATCCGCGAGACCGAATCGCAGATCGTGATCAACGTCGGTTCCGCCTTCCTCAACATGTCGGTGCTGCGTGCCTGCATCGATACCGGCGCCGCCTACCTGGACACCGCCATTCACGAGGAACCGGGCAAGGTCTGCGAAACGCCGCCCTGGTACGGCAACTACGAGTGGAAGCACCTCGAGGAATGCCGGCAGAAGAACGTCACCGCCATCCT